>CALXSS010000067.1 GCA_944391225.1 uncultured Clostridia bacterium | reverse complement strand
TGAAAGCTGCATATACATCAAATACTAATCCATATCCGGACTATAGCAACATAGTATCGGTATTACCCATTTACCCTGATTTGGATATAACGGGAGATGATCCAACGGCAGAGGGAGTAAACACAGAAGAAACAGAAGATCAGCAAGAAACCACATCAACAGATGAGCCAACATCTGAAACAAACAACAGTATAGATATACTTGATTTATATGAATAGAGGTGAATCCAATGCAGATTATATCGTTAATATCATTTATCACGTCCACCATAGGCGTTCCGGCTCTGTGCTTTGCTGTATACAGAATACTCTATAGCCGTATCAAGGAGGCAGATAAGCGCCGCACAGCGACACAGGAGGGAATACAAGCTCTTTTGCGGGCACAGATGATAAGCGAATACAACAAGGCGCTCGACAAGGGCTATGCGGCGATCTATTCAAAGGAAAGCTTTGAGAACGTCTGGAAAAAATATCACGATCTTGGCGTAAACGGCGTGATGGACGATATTCACGAAAAATATATGAGTTTACCGGACAGGATAGTGTAAAGTAAAATATGAAAAACTACAGAAAACCTTACTCCCTTTGTGCAACATTTTATCATACTCAAAATGCTTGTAAAGCCTGAAATTAACGGACTTTCAGTCCGGGCTTGACAACCATTTTGAGCATGATATGAGGATATTACAAAGGGAAATAAGGGGAGGTAATCGTCATTTTGCACAAATAGACGCTACAACCCGCATAGCTGCTAAGGTTTTCGTAGTAATACGTAAAAATACTTTACACTACCCCGGACAGGAAGGAGGACAGGTAATGAAAATAAACTGGATGATCCGATTTAAAAACCCCATGTTCTATGTGCAGCTCACGCTGGCGCTGCTTACGCCGGTGCTCGCATACGCGGGGCTCACAGCTCAGGATATAACTTCATGGGCAAAGCTTGGCGAGCTGCTGCTTGGCGCGGTCTCGAATCCGTACGTGCTCACACTTGCGGCTGTCAGTGCATATAATGCAGTAGTGGACCCCACGTCTACAGGCGTAACAGACAGCGCAAAGGCGCTTGGATATTCAGAACCAAACAGTGAAAAATAAGGAGGCGGTATCGTGACCGAAACAGATAAGGTATTAGAGCTTGCCGCAGCAGAGATAGGCTATCTTGAAAAACGCAGCAACAACGATCTGTATGACAAGACTGCAAATGCCGGCAGCGGTAATTACACGAAATACTGGGCGGATATAAAGCCGTCGTATCAGGGTCAGCCCTGGTGCGCGGCGTTCGTGACCTGGTGCATGGCAAAGGCGCTGGGCGAGAGCAGGGCGGCGCTGCTTTTGAAGCATTATCCGTTTGTGTATTGTCCCGCGCTCGCTGCTAAGGGTCCGCTCTATGAAAGACCGGTGCGCGGCGATGTGGTGCTGTTCTACAGAAAGGGAGAGTTCGCGCATACAGGCTTTGTAACCGAGGTGAACGGAAACAGGTTCAGCACAGTCGAGGGTAATACCTCAGGCGCGAGCGGGATAATAGAGAACGGCGGCGGAGTATGCGCGAAATCATATGATATTTCAAGCCTGGCGGGTACAAAATTCTTCCGTCCGGCATACAGTCAGGAAAGCGAGGATCTTACAGTGACACAGTATGAGGAATTAAAGGCGGCGATAACCGCAAAGGATGAGCTCATAAACGCAATGGGAGCGGAAATAGCTGCGCTTAAGTCGGCGCAGAACAAGATGGTCTATAATTTTATTGATGAGAACATGCCCGAATGGGCGCGCGAGAGCGTAAAGTGGTGCGTGGACAGCGGGATAATCCAGGGAACAGACAACGGACTGGAGCTTGATGACAGAGACCTGCGCTACTGCGTTATGCTCGCAAGAGCGCTCAGAAAATAAGGATCAGGAGGCTGCTGCAAACTTAGCTTGCAGCAGCCTCGCTGGGCTTTAGAAATAACTTCACTGACCAACAAAATGTGGCATGCGCTTTTTGCTGCAGATACTCCTGTAAACATCATTTTTCAATATAGGTCATGAGGCTGCTGTTTTCCGCGCGCCGTCTGCGGCTGCTTTTGACGGTGAAAATACTGTCCACACTGCACTTTACGTCAAGCTTGCCGTAGCTCAGTATAAATCCGTCCTCAAGTGTGCTTATAAAACCGCCCCACTTCATATGGCCGCTTTTTAAACAGCTGTTGCACCTTGAAATAAAATCGTTTTTTATTCTCTGCCTGTCTTTATCTGAAATGTATATAACACCGTCCGTATCATGAGCGTTCTTTTTGAAAGCGAGTACGAGCGCGTCGCTGTATTCGCTGTCTGGCAGGGATTTTATTTTTATATTCGCATCCTCAAGTATATCATCGATAGCATTATCGCGCATTTTGCGTATATCGCCGCTGCTGTTGATGCCGCTGCATATCATTTTATCCGCGTTGTCTATGATCTCTTTAATAATACTGTCTGTATCTTCGATGATCTTATCGACTGTGCTGATAGTGTTCTTCATAAAAAATCCCTCCGTTCCTGTAAAATTATTGCTGCCTGTGCAAGGACACCTGAATAAATGTTTGTCTAATATAATTATACTGCAGAACGGAGAAAAAATAAATAACAATTCTGTTAATTTTATCTTAATTTTTCTTTACACTTCAGCGTTTTATTCACTTATTATCCTGCCGTCGGTCGATATTGTTATTACCTGCCACGGAATGAACTTACCACTGTTTTTAAGCGCGGTTTTTACGGCATTTTCTATACCGCCGCAGCAGGGTACCTCCATTCTTACCACCTTGACGCTTTTAATGTCGTTTGCGGCTATGATCTCTGTCAGCTTTTCGCTGTAGTCTATGTTGTCAAGCTTAGGGCAGCCAACAAGAGTTACTCTGCCGCGGATAAAGCGGTCATGAAAATCCGCATATGCGTATGCTGTGCAGTCGGCTGCTATGAGCAGATGCGCGCCGTCAAAGTATGGAGCGTTTACCGGCGCCAATTTTATCTGCACCGGCCACTGGCTCAGCTGTGAAACGCATTCGGTTCTGACAGTCTCTGCTTTACGCTCTATCTTCCTTGATTGTGTTCCGGGACAGCCGCAGGCAAGAGTATCCTGAGATTTTGCCGCGAGCACGGCAGCCTCGTCATATGCGGCTGCCTCGCGCATCTCAAACGATATTGCGCCCGTAGGACACGCCGGCAGACAGTCGCCGAGACCGTCGCAGTAATCGTCTCTTAAAAGCTTTGCCTTTCCGTTTACCATGCCTATAGCTCCCTCATGGCACGCGTCTGCGCATATACCGCAGCCGTTGCATTTTTCCTCATCGATCTTGATTATTCGTCTTATCATAGTTGGTCTCCTTTATTGTAGATTTGTAAAATGTATAAACATCTTTCGGGCTATTGACTTTACAAGCATATTATAATATAATATAAAGATAAAGTATGTTGTTAAAACAACAAAACGGAGTGTTTTTTTATGGATATGACGATCGTTGAAAATTCGGCTCTGTTCCGTGGCATCGACAAGAAAAAGGTTCCGGAGCTGCTTACGCAGCTGGGCGCATATGAGCGCGTTTTCGGGAAGGGCGAATATATTTATCGCGAGGGCGGCAGAGCGCCCGATGCGGCAATAGTGCTGAGCGGCAGCGTCAGCATTGAGCGGACTGATGCGTGGGGCACGCGCAGCATAATAAGCGAGATAAAAAGCGGCGGGATGTTTGCTGAGGTCTACGCGCTCGTGCCTGATGAGATAATGCCCGTAGACGCCGCGGCGGCGGAGCGTTCGGAGATCCTGTTCCTTGATATACGGCGCGTGCCACGGTCGGGCTGCGCCGAGCTTACAGAAAACCTGCTCAGGCTCACAGCGGCAAAGACGCTTATGCTGAGCCGTAAGATCTCGCATATATCGCACAGGACCATACGCGGCAGGACGCTTTCATATCTTTCGTATATGTCGGCGAAAATGGGCAGCAGCTGCTTTGATATACCGTTTTCGCGCCAGCAGCTTGCCGATTATCTCGGAGTAGAGCGCAGCGCGCTCTCAGCGGAGCTGGGCAGGATGAGAGATGAGGGGCTCATAGAGTTTCACAGAAACAGCTTTAAAATACTTGGGTCGGAACAGATCTGAAAGGATACGTTAAAATGAGGAATGTTATAGCTTTTATCAAGAGGGAAAATGTACTTGTAATATCGGCGGTGCTCGCGGTCATATCGTGCTTTTTTGTGCCGCCTGACGCCGGATATGCCGGATATATAGACCTGCGCGTGCTGGCGCTGCTGTTCGCGCTTATGGCGGTCATGGCAGGGTTTAGAAATATGTATGTGTTCAGCCGGATAGGCAGAGCTCTGCTCGAGCGGACAGGGACAACAAGGGGGCTTTGCGCGCTGCTCGTTTTGCTCTGCTTCTTTTCGAGCATGCTTGTTACTAACGATGTGGCGTTGATAACATTTGTACCGTTTACGGTGGAGGTGCTCTTGATGTGCGGAAAGAAAAGGCTGATGATACCTGTTATAGTGCTGCAGACTATAGCCGCAAATCTGGGCAGCATGCTCACTCCGCCCGGAAATCCGCAGAATTTGTATATATATTCAGTCTCAGGCATGGGCGCGGTCGAGTTCATGGCAATAATGCTGCCATTTACGCTGCTGTCACTGATACTGCTTGTGGCGGCGGTGATGCTGCTTGGCAGCGAGAAAACAGACAGGCTTGAATCGAAAATAAAATATCCGTCGCTTAACAAGCCGCGGCTTTATATGTACATAGCGTTGTTTATAATAAGCTTGCTTGCGGTGCTGCGAATCATTCCGTATTATATCCCGGCAGGGCTTGCGGTCGTCTGTCTTTTGGCAGCTGACAGGCGCGTGTTTTTGAATATTGATTATGGGCTTCTGCTCACCTTTGTAAGCCTTTTTGTGCTTGTTGGCAATCTTGCGAGGATACCTGTTATATACGATTTCGTGTCGGGGCTGACGGCGGAGCATCCGTTCGCGGTGTCGGTAGGCGCGAGCCAGATCATAAGCAATGTTCCGGCGGCGTTGCTGATAAGCGGATTTACAAATGATTATACAGCGGTGCTAAAGGGCGTCAATGTAGGCGGGCTCGGAACGATAATAGCGTCTATGGCGAGCCTTATTTCCTATAAGGTATACGCGTCGGTGCCTGGCGCGAAAAAGGGCAGATATATGGTGGTGTTTACAGTGCTCAACGTGGTGTTTCTCGCCGCGCTCTGCGCGCTTGAGATAATATCAATATAAGCGGGAGGTTTAAGATGAAGCTTTCAAAATTATATGCGATAACAGACAGGCGGCTCATACATAGCTCCCTGGCTGAGGATATAGAGGCAGCCATCAGAGGCGGAGCCGGAATGATACAGCTGCGTGAGAAAAACATCACGCGGGACGAGTATATCAGGGCGGCAGAGGAGGCTCTTGAGGTCTGCCGACGCCGCGGAGTGCCGCTCATAATAAATGACAGTATAGAGGTCTGCGCGGCAGTCGGAGCGGACGGAGTGCATCTTGGTCAGGGCGACGGAGATCCGAAATATGCCCGCCGCCTGCTTGGCAGCGGAGCGATAATAGGAGTAACGGCAAAGACAACGGAGCAGGTAAAGGCTGCGTGCGCAGCCGGAGCGGACTATATAGGAACGGGAGCGGTATTTGGCACGTCCACAAAGGCTGACGCTCTGCCGATGGACGGAGAGACGCTGACATATCTTACATCGCTCTCAACGGTGCCTGTTTACGCGATAGGCGGGATTAACGCGGGGAACATCAACAGGCTCAGGGGCAGCGGCATATACGGCGCGGCTGTAGTTTCGGGCATATTCGCGGGCGATATAGAGGAAAACGCGCGCGCGCTCAGAAAGGCGGTGGAGGAGCTTTGAAAACGTTCCTGACAATAGCAGGTTCCGATCCGAGCGGAGGCGCCGGTATACAGGCAGACATAAAGACTGCAGCCGCCTTTGGTTTTTACTCAATGAGCGTTATAACTGCCGTTACGGTCCAGAACACAAGGGGAGTAAGCGGCGTAGTCCCTCTGTCGCCTGGGCTTATAAAGGCGCAGGCGGAGGCTGTGTTTGAGGATATATTCCCCGACTGCGTAAAGATAGGCATGTGCGCGGGCGTTGAGGGGGTAGACGCTATAGCTGACACGCTTGAACGCTACAGACCAAAGAATACAGTGATAGATACTATACTGCTCTCATCAAGCGGCTACACTCTGCTTGAAAGGGCGGCGGCGGAGCATATGTGCGAGCGGCTGTTTCCGCTGGCTGATATTATCACGCCGAACGTTCCCGAGGCGGCAGCGCTCACAGGAATGAGGATAGAGAGCGAGGCGGATATGGAGCGCGCGGCGGAGCATATGCACAAAAGCTGGGGCTGCGCCGTCCTGCTCAAGGGCGGGCATTTAAACGGCAGCGATCTGTTTTATGACGGCAGCGCGCGCTATTACAGGCATGAGCTGATAGATAATCCGAACACGCATGGCACAGGCTGCACGCTCTCCTCAGCGCTCGCCTGCTCGCTTGCGCGCGGAATGAGCATGGCAGATGCGGCAGGAGCGGCGGTGGGCTATGTTACAGGAGCGATAGGCAGCGGGCTTGACCTTGGGAGCGGCTGCGGACCGCTCGACCACATGTGGTACACAGACTGCTTTTATGACAAATAATCCGGTATATTGCTTAAATTTCAGCATTGACATTATTTACTCAGTGTGATACAATTATATCAAACTATGGTACGGTTGATCCGTAAGGCGTGAATTAAATTATCGGGAGGAATACATATATGTCGATCAGTAAAAAATTGTATGGTACGCTGCCGGATGGCGGCGAGGTCTATGCTTACACAATAGACAATGAAAAGGGTGTAAAGCTTGAATTCTTGAACTACGGCGGCATCGTTACAAAGCTGCTTGTCAAGAACAGGAACGGAGAATACACAGATGTAGTTTTAGGCAGAGCGTCGCTTGAGGAGTATCTGAAAAATGACGGCTACATCGGCGCGGCTATAGGCAGACATGCCAACAGGATAGCAAAGGGCGAATTTGAGATAGACGGAGTTAAATACAATGTGGGCATAAATGAAAACAGCAACAGCCTGCACGGCGGAGTAGTCGGCTTTGACAGAAAGCTCTGGGAGGTTACAGAGAGCGAGGCAGACAATTCGGTTATCCTTACCTATTCGTCACCGGACGGCGAGGAGGGATTCCCCGGCAAGCTGGTAACGGCTATGAAATACACTGTAACAGATGACAACGCGTTCAAGATCGAGTACAGAGCGCTTTGCGACAAGGATACTGTATGCAACCTGACAAACCACAGCTATTTCAATCTGAGCGGACACGAGAGCGGAGATGTAAACGATCAGATACTTCAGATCAATGCGGGATTCTATACGCCTAACGACAATGAGGGAATGCCTACGGGCGAGGTCCTTTCGGTTGCCGGAACACCGTTCGATTTCAGAGCGCCTAAGCCGATAGGTCAGGATATAGACGCAGACTTCGAGCAGATACAGATGTTCGGCGGATTCGATCATAATTATGCAATAAGCGGCAGAGGCTACAGGCTGGCAGCTACAGCCAAGAGCCTTGAAACGGGCATCACAATGCAGGTATACACAAATCAGCCTGCAATGCAGCTGTACACAGCAAACGCGCTCCCGGCAGGCGTTCACAAGGGCGAAAAGGAATATGGTGTTCATGATGCGTTCTGTCTTGAAACGCAGGTGTTCCCGAATGCCATGGCGCACAGCCATTATCCGGCGCCGCTGCTTAAAAAGGGTCATACCTACAAGCATGTGACAGAATACAGATTCATTACAGAATAAAAATTTCGGGGGCTGCAGCGAGGGGGCTGCGCCCCTTTGTTTTGCCCGTTCTGCACTATTTTTTGGATCACCGCGAGGCTGTTGAAAAAACAGCCTCTTTTATTATGCGAAAATGCGAAAAAAATGAGTTTCGCCGCGAAATTTTTGTATAAATGTGCGCTTGAATATGAATAACTCATATAGTATAATATAGGTTGGAATTCATGTAGACACAGCTTTGATATAAAGCTTGCCCATGTTATAAAGGCAGCTGCAAAAACTCCGCAAGAGTTTTTGTGATTGGCTGCATGTTATATGTAAGGAGGAAGGACAATGTCATACAGTACAATGACAAAGGAGGAGCTTTTGCAGCTCCGTGAGCAGTTGGCAGCCGAATATGAGGAAACAAAGGGATTGGGGCTCAACCTCAGCATGGCACGCGGCAAGCCGTCAAAGGAACAGCTTGATCTGTCAATGCCGATGCTCAACATAATAGACCAGAACACGCCGATGGTGGGCGAGGACGGTATGGATTTCAGAAATTACGGTGTATTATCGGGCATAAAGGAGGCAAAGAGACTTTTTGCTGAGCTGCTCGATGTAAAGCCTGAAAATATAGTTATATACGGAAGCGCGTCGCTCATGCTCATGTACGATACGATCTCGCGCGCGTTCATAAGGGGAATACTTGGCTCTACTCCATGGAGCAAGCTTGATAAGGTAAAATTCCTTTGTCCTGTGCCGGGATATGACAGACATTTTACTATCTGTGAATTTTTCGGTATAGAAATGATAAATATTCCTATGGATGAGAACGGTCCGGACATGGATATGATCGAGGAGCTTGTAAGCACAGACCCGGCTGTAAAGGGCGTATGGTGTGTGCCGATGTACTCGAACCCGACAGGTATAGTATACAGTGATGAGGTCGTAAGGAGATTTGCAGCGCTCAAGCCGGCGGCGGAGGATTTCAGGATCTACTGGGATAACGCATATTGCATCCATCATCTTTATGCTGAGCCTGAAAAGCAGGGCAAGCTGCTCAACATAGTTAAGGAATGTGAAAAGAACGGCAATGAGGATATGGTATACGAGTTCTGTTCAACCTCAAAGATCACATTTGCAGGCGCCGGAATATCAGCTGTAGCTACATCAAAGAAGAACGTTGAGGATATAGTAAGCATGATGAACGCGCAGATCATCAGCCATGATAAGCTCAACCAGCTGCGTCATGTAATGTTCCTGCCGAACGTTGAGGCGCTTAATGCGCATATGATGAAGCATGCCGACATCATGAGACCGAAGTTTGAGGCTGTGCTCGAAATGCTTGATAAGGAACTGGGCGATGCGGGTATAGCATCATGGACGCGTCCGCTGGGCGGATACTTCATCAGCTTTGACGCTATGGAGGGCTGTGCAAAGCGTATCGTAGAAATGTGCAAGAATGTAGGAATAGTAATGACAGGCGCCGGAGCGACCTATCCGTATGGAAAGGATCCGCACGATTCAAATATCAGGATCGCGCCGTCGTTCCCGTCAGAGAAAGAGCTTGTGGACGCTTGCAGGATATTCATTATCTGCGTCAAGATAGCGAGCATTGACAAGATACTTGAAACAAAATGATCGAACTTAGCGGCGGGAGGGGGCTGCGCCCCTTCGTTTCGTCCGTTCTGCACTATTTTTCTAAAGCCCCTCAAGGCTGTTGCAAAACTCAACGAGTTTGCAACAGCCTCGTTTTTTTTGTGCGCTGAAAGCGGCTTTATCTTAAAGCGGTGAATATCAAAACTGTACATAGTTTTGCAAATCCATGTACAGTCCGGTAAGCTCCGGTTTAAATATAGCAAAATATAAGTAAATGTTGTGTAAACCCTCTTGAAAACCTCAATATCTTGTGGTATATTGTAAATGCAATAAAACGAAAGTGAGGCAATTACAATGAAGAATAATAAAAATCTATTTGCAGCGGCGCTCTGTGCCGTATTAACAGTGTCTATGGCGGCGCCGTCGGTTATTGCGGCAGACGCGGCTGTGACACAGTCGGATATCTATGTGAACGGTTCAAAAGCTGATGTTGGCGGCTATAACATAGACGACAACAATTACTTCAAGCTGAGAGATCTGGGCAGGCTGCTTGATTTCGGCGTTGAGTGGGATGAAAAAACAGGGTCGATCTACATCAACACTTCACAGTCGTACAGGGAGGAGACCCAGAACACGCCGTCGGAGGGAAGGGTCCTTGAAAAGAACAACTGGGCAGACGCCACATATGAGGCGCTCAATAAGCTTATAAAGAACAACGGCATACAGAGCAGCACATATGATCCGGCAAACAAGCCGTATGTAGTGTTTGACTGTGACAACACAACGGTCATAAACGATATTGAGGAGGCTCTGCTCATATATCAGCTTGAAAATCTCAGATTCAAGCTCACTCCGGACAATATTGCAGCAGTGCTTGAAACAGGCATACCGGATATTGAACAGCCGTTTGTTGAGGATTACAGGAACGCGGAGGGCAAGGAGCTCAACGTTAAGCTTGTTGCGGAGGACTGCGCGTCGGATTATAAATATCTGTACGAAAACTACAGCGGCTTTGGCGCGGGCGGAGCAAAGACACTTGACGAGATAAAGGAAACTGATGAGTACAAGGATTTCACAACTAAGGTGCGTTTCCTTTACTCGGCAGTCAACGACACGTTTGACGCGTCAGTGGGATATCCGTGGGTGACGTATCTCTTTACAGGAATGACGAGCGACGAGGTAAGGAAGCTTGCTGAGGAATCGCACGATTACTGGCTTTCATACGGAGAGTTTACAAAGGAGACCTGGACAAGCCCTGAAACTCTAAAGGGGAACGCCGGAGTGGTATCTATAAGCTATAAAACAGGGCTTGCATTCCCGGAGGAAATGAAGGATCTGTACAATACGTTTATGGATAACGGTATCGATGTATATGTATGCTCTGCATCGTTCTATGATGTAGTAATTGCAGCGATGACAAATCCTAAGTACGGATACAACGTAAAGGAATCGAACGTATACGCAATGAGGCTCAAAACAGACGAGCAGGGCAGATACATAAACGAGTATGACGACAATTATTTCCAAACACAGGGCAAGGGCAAGGCACACACGATAAACGCTTTCATAAGAGGCATGTACGGCAACAGAGGGCCGATATTTGTGGCAGGCGACAGCTCGGGCGACTTCAACATGATGACGGAATATCCTGATATGCAGCTTGGATTGATAGTAAACCGCGTAAGGAGCGACAGCATGATGTCGATCTCTAAGGAGGCTGCAAGCATGATAGGATCATCTGACGCGAAATATGTGCTTCAGGGCAGAGATGAAAACCAGGGCGTGTTCCGCGCAAGTGAAAAGAGCATACTTTTAGGCGAGACTGAGGAAAAGCTTACAAAATAATATTATACCTTCACAGAGGCAGTGGCAAAAAGGAACAGAGAACTTGATCTTGGATGATCGAGCTTTTCCCTAAGCCGCGCAATGCCGCCGCAGGACGGAGAGACTGCGGCGGCGTTTTGCTTTGCAGGCTTTTGTCAGGCGCATGCCGAAAACGATACTTAGAAAAGTGCAGGTATTTTATTATAAGCTATTGACAATAGAATACTACTGTGATAAACTATATATAAACAGAATAAAAATTCTTCGGGGTATTGTGCAATTCATGACCGACGGTGATTGGCAGAGCCATAAGTCCGTGAGCCGAAAGGCTGATCCGGTGTAATTCCGGGACCGACGGTAAAGTCCGGATGGGAGAAGACCGTCTTTTTTGCATACCTCGAAGCTCGAGGTGTTTTTTTGTGGAAGAAAAATTTATGAGGGCTGCAATAAACCTTGCAAAGCTCGGAGCGGGATTCACCAATCCGAATCCGCTTGTCGGCGCGGTAATAGTCAGGGACGGCAGGATAATAGGCGAGGGCTGGCATGAAAGATACGGCGGACTGCACGCTGAGCGCAACGCGCTCGCGCACTGCATGGAGGATCCGGCGGGGGCTGATATGTATGTGACGCTTGAGCCGTGCTGTCATTACGGAAAGCAGCCGCCGTGTACCGAGGCGGTGATAGGCGCGGGCATAAAAAGGCTGTTTGTAGGCTCGTATGATCCCAACCCGCTTGTATCGGGCAAGAGTCTTGGAATGCTCAGGGAGCATGGCATAGAGGTGATAGAGCGGGTGCTAAAAAATGAGTGCGACGCGCTTAATGAAATATTCTTTCATTATATAACAACACGCATGCCGTATATAATAATGAAAACAGCTGTAACGATAGACGGGCGCATCGCCACAAGAACGGGCGATACAAAATGGATAACAGGCGCCGTATCACGCGAGCATACGCATATGACGCGTAAGCGCGCTGCAGCCATAATGGTAGGCGTAAACACAGTTATCGCAGATGATCCTATGCTGAACTGTCGTGTGGAGGATCCGTCAAATCCGATACGGATAGTATGCGACAGCCATATCAGGATACCGCTTGAAAGCCGGATAATGAGGACAGCGCGAGAAATACCGGTAATAATCGCGGCGGCGGAGGCTGAGCCGGAGCGGATCGAGGCGGTAAAGGCGATGGGCGCGGACGTTATACTCACAGGCGGCAGCAGGGTAGATATAGCCGCGCTGATGAGAGAGCTGGGAAAGAGAGGCATAGACAGCGTTATTGTTGAGGGCGGAGCGGAGCTGAACGCATCGGTTTTGAACTCAGTGAGAGTCAACAAGCTGCAGGTCTATATAGCGCCGAAGCTAATAGGCGGCGAGGGCGCAAAGCCGTGCGTAGGCGGCGGGGGCGCGGCGTATCTGCGCGACGCGTACATGTTCTGTGACCCGAAGGTGACAAGATTAGGCGATGATATACTCATAGAATACAGACAGGCAAGCGGCGGAGGTGAGAGTGATTGTTCACAGGGATAATTGAGGAAAAGGGAACGATAGAATCGGTTTTGCGCGGGAGCAGGTCATGCAGGCTCACGATACGCGCGGACTCGATATTTTCGGATCTCAAGCTGGGCGACAGCGTTGCGGTAAACGGCGTGTGCCTTACAGCGAGCGAGATAAACGCGCCGTATTTTACGGCGGACGTAATGGCAGAGACGATGCGCAGAACGAATCTGGAAAGCGCGGCAAAGGGCGCGCATGTTAATCTTGAGCGGGCAATGCAGCTCAACGGCAGGTTTGGCGGACATATCGTATCAGGGCATATAGACGGCACAGGTACAGTTCTGTCGCTTGTGCGTGAGGACAACGCTGTCTGGGTAAGGATAGCGGCAGATGAGGGCATACTCAGATATATAGTAGAAAAGGGCTCTGTCACGCTTGACGGCATAAGTCTGACGGTGGCAGAGGTAAGCCGGGGCGGCTTTGGTGTTTCGGTAATACCGCACACGGCGGCGGAAACAACGCTGCTTGAGCGAAAGCCGGGCGACAGGATAAATATTGAATGTGATATTATAGGGAAGTATGTTGAAAAGCTCACAGCTGAAAAAGAGAGCGGAATAACGATGGATTTCCTTGAAAAATACGGATTTTAAGAAAGAGGGTAGGAGCAAATGGCATTTGACAGTATTGAGAAGGCTATTGAGGATCTGCGCGCGGGCAAGGTGATACTTTGCACGGACGATGAGAGCCGTGAAAATGAGGGCGACCTTATATGCGCGGCGCAGTTTGCAACGACAGAGAATGTAAACCTTATGGCGAGCGCGGCAAAGGGGCTTATATGTATGCCTATGAGCTCGGCGTATATACAAAAGCTGGGACTGCGTCCGATGGTGGCGCACAACACGGATAATCATGAAACGGCGTTCACCGAGTCTATAGACCATATCGACACGACAACCGGAATAAGCGCGGAGGAGCGCGGTTATACAGCGCGCATGTGTGTTGCACCGTCTGCAAAGCCGTCTGATTTCAGACGTCCGGGGCATATGTTCCCGCTTGAGGCAAAGCCGGGCGGCGTGCTTGAAAGGA
>CALXSS010000066.1 GCA_944391225.1 uncultured Clostridia bacterium | reverse complement strand
GCAGTATAAGTCCCGGGATAAGCATCACTGAAAGCTCCGCATTATCCTTAAACTCCTTCCACCTGCTTTTTTTCCTGCCCAAAGCCTTTGTGCCTTTAGACTTAGATACATTCATAAGGTTCTCCTCACTTTCGTTGATCTCTTTGATTTATATATATTTTAACATAATGCCCGTTCACAGCACAATCATAAAGATTTTACTTTCTGTTAATATATTGACCACTTTTATTGTGCTATCTTGATATATGCCATAAAAAAGTGTATACTGTTTATTGTCATTTTACACATAAAATGATCACAAGTATATTGAACAAAATATGAATGTATGTTATAATACCATATGTGATACAATATCACACACAAGCTGAAAGGAGAAATCAGTAATGTACAATGCAATAGTTGTAGACGACGAATCTATCATCAGGAATGGCGTGTCCTCATTTGTAAACAAATGCGACACAGGCTTTAGGGTCGTAAACACCTTCAAGGACGGCAGCGAAGCGATAGAGTTCCTTGAGGAAAACGATGTAGACCTCGTAATCTCGGACGTTAAAATGTCTAACGTCTCAGGCTTAGGGCTTGCCCAATATATATATGAAAACAAGCCTTATATAATGGTCATAATCCTCAGCGGTTTTGCTGAATTTGAATATGCCAAAACCGCTATCAAATATAATGTAAAGGAATACATTACTAAGCCAACTAATTTTAAGGAGCTGAAAAATCTTCTTCTTAATCTCAGCGCCGAGCTTGACAGCAAAAAGAACACAAGGTTAAATCTTTCAGATATTGATAAGTTTTTGGATAATATAAAGCAGCTCTACACAGCGGTGCTTTCGAGAGAGTCTGAGGAGGCAAAATCAATTTTCAGACAGCTGCTCGACAGCAACACACACGGAAATGAATGCCTTGGTCAATACGCGTTCAATATTTTTGAGATCATATCCGATCATATATATACAGTGCTCAAGCTCCATGTACTTTCCGAACAGAGCGGTCACGAGCTCCTGCCTTCTCTTACCGAATACGATAAAATACTGAGCGTCTCAATGGAGCTTATAGATCATATCACCGCACAGATAAGACTCGACAGCAGCAAAACCGATGATATGGTCCTTTCAAAGATACTGCAATATATAGACGAGCATTTTGGCGAGAATATCTCGCTCCAGACAATAGCCGACAAGGTCTTTTTCTCTACCGCCTATTGCAGCCGTTTCTTCAAGGAGAAAACGGGCAAGAATTTCAGCGACTATCTGCTGGACGTACGCATGAAGCATGCTGTTGAGCTTCTGCGCGAAAACAAAAAAATCACCGATATAAGCAGCGCATGCGGCTACAGGAATCCGAGCTATTTCACGCGCGTTTTCAGAGAATACTATAAATGCACTCCAAGCGAGTATGTGCGTTCAAACTGAGCTAATTTACATCCGTATCAGGAGGTGACCATAAATGATATTAAAAATGCTTGGAAAAAACTGGCCTTACATACGCCGTTTCAGACTCGACAGTCTGTTCTGGCGCTCATTCATAATTGTTTCGCTGCTTTTGATAGTACCCTTTGTATCTCTGAGCATAGTTTTCTTCTCAAGACAATTCGGCAGCATGCTCGACGAAATAATGAACGAAAATACCGTTCTGCTCAACAGCGCAACAGATATAGTTGACGACAGTCTGACCGAATGCGATTCGATGAGCAGCTACATAGCCACGGCAGAAAGCACACAGCTGTATGCAATAAACGGCAATGTTACCGACTCGTTTTCAGTAATGGCAGAGCTTACGCGCTCGCTGCCTGTAATATACCGCTATATAGATTCGGTATACATCTATGCCGAAAAATTTGATTCGATACATACCTCAGGCTCAAGCATTCCTCTGAGTCAGCTCACGGACGACAGCTGGCTCAGCAGCTATGACAAGATAACCAATCAGCGCGGCATTACCGTTACACGTACTAAAAACGGCACATATCCGGCGCTTATTTCAATAATAAAGCCCATCTATATTTCCGATGTGAAAATGGGCGCGGTAGTTATGAACATAAACAGCCAGTCGCTCTATCATTCGATACTTGCAAGATACTGCACAGGCAGTCAGCAGCTTCTGCTTGTAGACATCTCAAACAACATACTCATCTCTGAGAATATAGATAATTTCAGCAAAAATATATCTGTGACAGGACTTTCAGACACAAACTTCACCTCGAAGGACAGCTCAGACCTCTGTGAGATAAACGGTGAAAACTGTATAGTGCTGCGCTCGCCAAGCCGCATAAACCACTATTCATATGTGAATATATATCCCATGAGCCAGTACGAGGCTAATCTCTCAGGTATCCGCACACAGCTCATAATAATCTCGCTTTCACTGCTTCTGTTGGGATTCATACTCGCCTATATAGCCTCGGCAAACAACTACGCACCGTTCGGCGAGATAATATCCGTTCTGCAGGATGCTGACTCATACCTTGACATGTCTGAAAATCTCACAGCAAGCAATCACGATGAATTGACATACATCCTCAACAGCATAAAAGCACATATCAACGACAAGGTGCAGGCTGAAAGGATCCTTGACGAGCGAATGCACATGCTCAAAAAAGCACAGTATGACATGCTCCAGTCTCAGATAAATCCTCACTTCCTGTACAACACTCTTGAAACGATAAACTGGATGGCTTTCGATCTTGCCGGAGCTGAAAACCCTGTTTCCACCGCTCTTGTAGATCTGGCAGCATTTTTCAGGAATGCTCTTTCCACCTCAGGTTACCTTATCACGGTCAATGACGAAATAAAGTATACTAAAGACTACATTAGCATACTTTATCTCAGATACAGCGATCTTTTCGATGTGAAATGGGATATTGACAACTCCATACTCTCCTGCACAATAATAAAGCTATGCCTCCAGCCGATAATTGAGAACGCGGTATATCATGGCTTCAAGCCAAAATCATCAAAGGGGCTGCTCACTATCACCGGCAAGATGTACGGCAGCAGAGTGGTTATATCTGTAAGCGACGACGGTGTTGGAATGAACAGCTCCGCGCTCAAAAAGCTGAACTCGCTTCTGAGCGGAGATATTTACACCGAAAACGGCAGGCATATTGGACTTATTAACGTAAACAAGCGAATCAAGATAATTTTCGGAGAACAGTACGGCATATCTGTTAAATCCGAAGAAAACAAGGGCACAACAGTCAGCATAGTGATACCTGCCGCCGAACAGATATGAAGCTGATCAAAAAACAAATGATCTTTATCATCAATACGCGGCAGCGGAAATGTTCAGACTGCGTAAAGCGAAAAAAACAAAGCAGCCGATCCATTCACTATCCGTTATGGTTTATTTAAGAAAATCCGCGCGGCTTCCGGAATAATCGCTGCAATCGGTTTCCAAAAGCCTCGTTTCATACTCCTTCACCCTGCTTTCGACAGCCTCGCGGCAGCTGTCGGCACCAAGCCGCAGCACAACAGCGGTCAGCTCATATATAGGGAGACCAAGCGCGTGACCTGTAGTATGTACCGTGCTGCAAGCCTGCGCGGCTGCATGATACAGAGCAGCTCCGACAGCGTTGTCTGTCTCCCTCGCGCCTGCGTGGCAGTCGAGTATGGCGCGCTGCGCCGCGCGCATCTTTATCCTGCCCGCCGCCCATTCGCGTGCCATGTAAACTGCCGTGCGCGGTCTTGTGTCCTCCGGGTACAGCCTTTCAAGCTCCGCTGCAGCCTCCTCCGCCAGCCCCAATGCCCAGAGCACAACCTCAAAACGTTCCTTTGTTTGAATGAGCGTGTTCAATCCACCAAACAGGATGCTGTTCTTTGAAAACAGTATCTTGTTTTTTCTTTTCTGCTTTTCCTTTACCTCCTCCAGCCAATCCATACAGAACCCTCCTTTTTTGACCGGTTTTTCTATTATACCATATTATTCTGCGTATTTCAAGTATTTTTATTACTTTCCAGCATACTTCCATATACGGCTCAGTATAAAAGAATTAGTGCCGTTTAAAAAGGGACTGCTGCAAACTCTCTGAGTTTTGCAGCAGCCCCTCCAAATAGCTGTATCAAATTTTTCCGAAAGCTCTTTTCATTCGCCGTTGTATCCCGGCTTCTCAGCTTTCAGTCTTATTTTACCCAGTCTTCCCACTCATAATCCTCTTTGTTGTCCTTTATATAATCCTTTGTAAGCTCGAGGCAGACTATAGTATTAAGACACCACTGAGCGGTGAAGTTTGTCGAGATCCAGAACATCTCGTCAAGCGCGTCATTATTGAAATAGCCCCTGATGACCTCCTTGTCAAAGCCCTCATCCTTGTTCTTGCCCGCGAGCGAATGGATAAGCACCTGCCATACCTGGTACGCAAGCTTTTCATTCTTTGTTTCACGCGCTGCGAACGCTACCATGCCTGACGCCATATATGGATACACAAAGCCGTTTCCTGTAACAAGACCGTTTGTGATCTTGATTTTCTCCTCCTTAGGCAGGAAATAGAACTCGCCGTACTGGATCATCATGCTTCTGAACACCTCGTCATCAAGCAGTTCCACAAGCTCCATCCACGTCTGCGGACCGCCCATACATGCAGCCAGATGCGAGCCGCCCGACGCGCTCTCGCCAATATAGCCAAGATGTCCGGTTTCGGGATCGTACTCAAAATTGGAGCCTGATATCAGCCTCAGCGGCGCCTTTTTGAGATCATCTATGCCCGTCTGGATCTTGTCGCGGTACTTAGCGTTCTCATGCCTCTCCCATTCGGTATACCAGTTAGAGCAGTATGTAGACCAGTCAGGACCGCTGCGCGCATGTGTAGGCAGCTTCATTTCCTCTTTCTTATAGAAGAAACCGAGCGGATCGGTTTTCAGTGTAGCAAAATCGCCGTCGCGCACATCGTCAAACACATCGCCTATCCTGAAATCTCCGCCCATTATATAATAGAGCGCTCTGTGATGTCCTGCCATAGCTATTCGCGGCTCCTTGCACGAGTCGCCCCAGTGTATTACGTTATGTCTGCTGCCTATGCCCTTTTTGTCGCCTATGTGATATACGTCTACATCAGCCGCATGACGGCTCATCGCCTCTGCAAAGTCGAATATATCGCCCCTGCCGCTTCTCAGGAACGCATACCACAGCCAGAGCGTCGGCACAAGCTCCGTATTCTGCCATGCGTAGCCGCCCATATCATACTTCCAGCAATGTCTGCCCGAATCATATGTGTGCATAATATCGCCGTAATTGAACAGACCGTACCAGTGACGCTGCTCTGTTTCCTTTAAATAGAAATCTGCAGCCTTGTCAAGCTCATCCTCAAGCCACTTTTTAAGAGGTGTGGAACGATCCGGCAGTGAGAATACTCCCATTACTTTTGTTGCCTGATAATACTCCGGCTCGCATATGAGCACCGGCGGCTTCTGCACAGCCTCCGCCTCGCCCATCAGCTGCTCATCTGAGGGCACGCCGTCATATATGAACAGCGAAAGCTCGTTTGTAGCTGCGACGCCGTAAGGATCAGAGCCTACCCATGGGAATCCCTCATAATATGTCTGATCGTGCGCTATAGTGTCATAGTGGCGCATGTCGAGCGGTTCAGCCTCTGTCGGGTGTATCCATGCGGTGATCCTGCCCTCATCTCCGCTCAGCCCCTCTGCATGTATCGCTGAGGGCGCCTTTTCATAGAAACAGCGCATAGCAGCAGCCATTCCGCCTTTTTCATCACCCGCATAAAGAAGTCCCTTTGAGCGGTGGCCAAAATTAGCGTCTATATACGCGCACTCGTCCGGCGCGGTCTTTTTCTTTACAGTAAAGCTGTCAGGCGTTATCTGGCAGAGCTTATAGCAGTCCCATTTTGTCACATTCTCGAGCATATCCGCGCAGGGCTGATCGTTTCTCGCGTCTATCGCGCCCGAAACATCGACATTTTCACCGCGCATCTGAGCGTCATAATATACGCTGCCTATCCTTGGACGCCATACATTCAATATCTGCAGCGGCTCGTGCATAACGCCGTGATCGCCTGTGATCTTGACACGCCTGTTCATGCAGGAGCCAGACATTGCGCGAGTAAATTCCACGCCTATGCCGCCTATCATATCAGTTTTGTCACAGCCGTCGTATATGAACGTATGCTTTATATCTATCCTTGACGAATTTTTATATACCATAAACCTTACGATAAACTGCAGGAACTCATCACCCGCCGACGATCTATGGCAGCCCCTGAGACATACCACCGTCCTTACCGCTCCGTTTTCCTCTACCTTGTAGCTCTCGATCACGCCGCGGCATACTATGTTCTTTTTTATCTCCGTTTCGCCGTCATGTGAATAATTTGTCTTTACAGCCTTTATGCCCGCCTTTATGCCGCCTGCCTCCATAAGCAGACTGCCGCTTTTATAAAATACTGCGTCAAATATGCCGTTGCTTACCGTTACGGTATTATCATTCTCCGCCACAGGCATAGGAGTATCTTCCATTCCGCCTGCCTTCACAGCTATATCTCCGCCATCAGTAACAGCAGTTACAGACAGCCATTTTACGCTTCCGTCATTCCAGTATGCTATAGGGTACGACTGAGCCTCCACCCTTTCGCCGTTCTCAAAAACCTCTGCTGATATCCCCTTCCGCAGCTCGCCTCTGCTGTACGGCACGCCAAAGGTCACGTTTCCGCCCTTTACCCTTGTATCAAGCCATTTCATGCTTACATCCGTCATTGTATTATCTCCTTTCCATACGCCGAACGCTCCGGTCTTTCTTATATTTTATCACATACGCCAGCTCATTTCCATACAAACAAACGGCTTTTATTATCAAATTTTCGGTAAACAGAAGCAGCCATTCACAGCAGCGCAATTATCCTTATCATTTCCAGCAGTATCAGCTCACTATATCGTCATCATCAAACCTGTCGCCGCACTCGGGGCAGAACCTTGGAGGAGCCTTAGGATCCTCAGGCTCCCAGCCGCATTTGTCACATTTATAAAGCGGCTCGCCTGCCGGCTTTGCTTTTCCGCATTCGGAACAGAACCTGCCCTTATTCACAGCGCCGCATGAGCATACCCAGCCGTTCTCAGGCTTAGGCTTTCCGCACTCTGAACAGAATCTTCCTGTGTTCATAGCTCCACATGAGCAACGCCAGCCTCCCGCCTCTCTCTGTTTCTCCTTGCCGCATCCGGAACAAAATCTTCCCGTGTTCTTCGTTCCGCACGAGCATACCCAGCTTTCCTGACCGGACTGAGCCGTCTGCTGTCCCATTCCGAAAAGCTCCGCCGCGTTCACTCCACCCGCGCTCTGCGCCATGCCCATGCCCATAAAGCCCGTCATAGCTCCGCCTGCATTCCTTGCCGCCGACTGCATAGCCTCCGCCTGAGCGCCTACCATATGCGCGGCTGCCATTGACGGGTTTCTGAACGCCGCATTGCGCTGCAGCTCCTTTATCATCGCCTCATCCTCGTCTGACGCCTTTACAGATGATACGCCCATGGACACAATAGCTATACCGCGCAGCTGTGCCCATTTTGCCGAGAGTATTCCGTTTAGCGCATCCGCAAGCTCCGCTGTATGTCCGGGAAGCGAGCTGTAGCGTATGCCCATATCGGATATTTTTGCAAACGCAGGCTGGAGCGCCGTCATAAGCTCTGTTTTCAGCTGGCTGTCTATATTCTCGCGGGTGTATTCGTCATCAACATTTCCGCACACGTTCGTGTAAAACAACAGCGGATTTATTATTTTATACGAATACTCGCCGTGACAACGTATTGCTATATCCATATCGAGACCTATATTCTTGTCCACTACGCGGAACGGCACCGGAGCCGGTGTTCCGTATTTATTGCCCACTATCTCCTTTGTATTGAAAAAATAAACGCGCTGATCCTTACCCGGGTCTCCGCCGAATGTGAACCGCCTGCCTATCTCGTCAAAGCATTTGCGGATCTCCTCTCCCAATTGACCATAGAATATGCTCGGCTCGCTTGAGGTGTCATACACAAACTCGCCCGGCTCCGCGCAAAGCTCCGCCACCTTGCCCTGATCTACTATCATCATGCACTGTCCTTCATTTACAGCGATTATCGATCCGTTTGTTATTACGTTTTCATCGCCTCTTTTGTTCGAGCTGCGCTTGCCTGCGCGCTTTCTTCCCTTTACTGCAAGCACATTGCTTTCAAGCGAATCACAATAAAAGTAATCGCGCCACTGATCGGCAAGCACTCCTCCAAGAGCGCCTATACCAGCCTTTAAAAGTCCCATTTTTATCTTCCTTTCATATTATATTTCTAATTTGTCTGCATTTACAGACGATCTTTTGATTTCTTAACACCCTTAAAAACTTCCTCCTCCGCCGCCATGCGACCTGCCGCTTGACGAGGTGTGCGTTGATGAGCCTGACGAGCTCTGTGCCCGCTTGGTTTTCGTAACCGTGCTGTAGAGGAACACATCGCGCGATTTTGTTATGTTTACGCTGCCCTGCTTTACATATTCGTTAGCTGCCGCTTTTCTGACCGCATCATTCATTGTAGATTTTGCCGCCATTGTTACGATCAAAGCCAGCACAGCCGCGATCAGCCACGCTATCACATAATATATAGACTTGTTCTTGAAATCTGTCGGATCAAACACCACACCGTTTTCATAATCAGAATATATCTCATATGCTCTCTCGGCAAACACGCGGCACGCATTATAATAATCATCCTTTTTCAGATACGACTCAACATTTACGCACAAATAGTTAATATTTGTATCATTCATAACTCCTATGCTGCTTCCGCAAGTCGTTATATAATATTCGCGCGTTTCCTTGCATATCATAAGCATAAACCCCGAATAATCGCTTCCAACGCCATATCCGTTATAGTCATAATAATCGTCTGCCGCCGCTCTTATGCCGCTCTGATCATAACTGTCAACTGTCACCACTGCGGCGTCTACATTGAATTTTACGCGTATCCTTTCGAGCAGAGCGGTGATCTCTGCTCTTTCCTCTGCACTCAAATACCCCGCCATGTCCTTAACTGCCGGCTGCCATGATACTGACCCCGTGTCTGCCGGAGCTGTTACAGTCTCAGCCGCCGTGCATAATTTATATGGCGCCTCCTCATGTAAGCCCATATATCCGCTGGTTTCAGCGCTCAATGTCTGCGCGGACGCGCATATTCCTATCATCAGTGACGCTAACATAAAAACAGACACCATCAATGCCGATATTCTTTTCATAGCTTACCTCCTTACGATAGCATGAACCAGCATATAAGGCTTGCCAACCCTCCGAAAACAGCGAGACATACAAAATAAAACGCTGCCACCTTAGACATTGCCACAGGATACTTGCCGACTGTTTTTCCGGTTTGTCCGTTCATAGCAAACCTATACATCTTATCCTTATACTTTACGTTCAGCATCCATACGGGAAGAAAGGCGTATCTAACCTTACCGCCGCTGAACCTTACCGACGAACCATCTGTGATCACAGTCGCATACCCCGATACTGAGCCGCGCAATATATCCTCCATCGACTGCTTTATACGGCTGTTCGCCCTTTCCTTGCTGTCCTCAGCAGATACATCGTACTTATCTGCCAGATAGCCCGAAAGATACGCCGTGTCAAACTCCATGGCGTCTTTATGATCAAACGGCTCTATCGCCTCCATGTATTCATCGTCCGCTTTTGTTGAACCGTCAACGGGCACATTCGCAAAGCACGCGTTTCCGCTCCTGTAAAGCTTATAGTGGTCTGTTTTTGTATAATTATAGCTTAAATCGCTCCACGAATGAGTCCTGGTGGCGCTGAAAGCTGCATCGCAGTCAGCGTCACAGTCAAACATCCAGAACGGCACATACATGCCCTCTATCTCCTTAAGCTTTGTCTCAGTTTTAAACTCCTTTGGTATGAATATCTTCCTTCTGGCATTTTCCATCAGCTTTTTCATAGCTGATTTTTTATCTATTCTGAATGGAATAACATAATCAGGCTTATACATACCATTAAACGTCGTCTGTACAACTGTGCTGTTACCGCAATACGGGCATACAAGAGATCCCATATTTGCATCGCCCGTGATCTCAGCCGCGCATGCGGGACATATGTATGTAGCAAACCCTCCCGTCTCAGCCGCTCCGAACTTGCGAGGCGTATAGCTTTCCCAGTCGTATTTTGATCCGGCTCCCGCCGCTGCCTCGTTTTCGCTGAAAGCCTCCATATCTCCCACTTCATAGGAATTGCCGCAGGAATTACAGTGCAGCTTCTGCTGCTCGCCGCTGAACACCAACGCGGCTCCACAGCATGGGCATTTGTAATTTTTTATATTATCCATCTGTTCACACCTCGCTTATTTCTGTGCTAATTTCATTTTACTATACTTTCGACAAAAAAACAATAGTATTTATAACTTTTTTCCGGCATTATGATTGCTAATGCATAAAAATAAGAGGCTGCCGCTAAAACTCAGAGAGTTTTTCAACAACCTCAATGGGATTCGCAGAACGAATGAAATTAATCAGTTCAGCGCATATATCATATAATTCAGATATCCTGCAAAAATAAGCCACAGCAGATACGGCACCTGCAGCCATGCCGCCGTTCGGCTGATACCGTAAAACAAATATATCATATACGCCACAGCTATCCCAAGCAATATAAGCCATATGAACGCAGCAAGATAGCTCTGCAGACTAAAAAATAGTATATTCCATATAAAATTCATTGCGAGCTGCGCAGCATATACCATAAGAGCTCTGCCGCCTCCGCCTTTCAGATATACTATCGCACTGCCTATACCCATCAATATGAAAAGTATGCTCCATACCACACCAAAAACCCAGCTCGGCGGCACAGCCGCCGGCTTTGTAAGTGCGTTGTACTCCTGCATTGAACTTTTCACGAATATCGCCCCTGCCGCGCCCACCAACAGCGCCGCCGCTATTGAAATAACATAAGGTTTTATTTTTTTCCACATATTATGCCTCCTGTCGGTCAACAACTGCAGAACTGCTCTTATTATATGCAGTACGACGCTTTATTATAACGAAAAAAAAAGCGGCAGATAACTGCCGCTTTGGTAGCGGTAACTAGATTCGAACTAGTGACACTGCGGGTATGAACCGCATGCTCTAGCCAACTGAGCTATACCGCCGTAACAACAAAACCTATTATACACGCTTTTTCCTGATTTGTCAATACTTTTTTCAAAAAAAATTCAAAAAATTTTTTCTGTCAGAACCACACTCTGATAAGAACGAGCTGACGCTTTCTGTTATCTGTTGACCCGGAGCAGCATTGGCTGATACTTCCGCCCATGCCGCTTTTGCGTCAACACCGCTCTTTCGATAAAAAATCTCTCCTATCCAAAAAGAATACGCTCCGCATTGAGATGCTCTATAAGCTCCAGCTCTTCTCCGCTGAGCCCAGCCGAATGCAGGAACGCAAGCGAATCAGACGGATCCTCCCACGGCGTGTCAGAGCCGAACAGTATCCTGTCGGCGCCATGCTTTTCTATTATGCGCCTGTACTGACAGATATCCATATATTTGCTTACTACAGACGTATCAAAATACGCCCTTGAATCTATTATCATATCTTCTACATCATCCCACAGATTAAAGCCGCCCATATGCGCGAGTATTATCCTATCCTCATCTACCTTATCAAGCACTTTTCTGAGCTTGTCTATTGTACAGTGAAACGGAGCAGGCTTTCCCAGATCCTCGCCCGAATGAATAACCACATACAAACCCATCTCAGACGCACGCTTTATAAGCGCCACACTCGCCTCATCATCTATATATACTCCCTGGTAATCGGGATGGAGTTTTATTCCCCTGAATCCGTCAGCTTTGATCTGCCTAAGCGTTTCATTGACGTTCTCCTGATACGGGTGCAGCGATGCAAACGATATTATCCCGCCGCTGGTTATCTCCTTTGCATAGCGGTTTATAGTCTCGTACTGTGTAACCTTTGTGGCTATAGGCAGTATAACGCTTATATCCACACCTGTTCTTTTCATCTGTGCCTTCAAGCCGTCCACGGTCCCGTCAAAGCTTTTATCCTGATCTATGCCGTAGATAGCCTTTGTTCTCTCCACTATCCCGTCCAGCGCGCGCTTTGCTATTGCCGGCGGAAAAACATGGGTGTGAAAATCTATCAACATATATATCTTACCTCTTTTCTTACTGCTTCTGAATTAAATTTTAGCACAAAACTGAATAGAAATCAAGCTCCGGCGAAAACATAACTATATTACAGCCTCTCCCATATGCTATTTTTCAAATATTCGTCTTATATTGGCGAAAACTGAATAAATCAGCAGGCTTTTTTCACACCATTTTAGTATGTTTTTAATATAAATGCAAATATTTCTTTAATGATTGCTACTTTCTGTTGACAAATATACTAATTCGGTATACAATATAAGCATGACAAAGGAACATCATAACACAGCTTACAGGCTGTTATTCAGACAGATACATATATAAAAATGCTGCAATATATAAGCTATAGGAGCAGCTCTGAAATACATTACAGAAAGGAAGGATTTCTTTGAAAAGAGTTTATCTTGACAACAACGCAACGACCAGAATGTCGGAAAGAGCCGTTAATGCAATGCTTCCGTATCTGAAAGATATATGGGGAAACGCCTCATCCGTGTTTTATGAAACCGGGCAGAATGCGGAAAGAGCTCTTGCGCAAATGCGCAAAAGCGTATCTGAGTATCTTGGCGCGTCAGACGCGAACGAAATATATTTTACTGCCTCAGGCTGCGAGGCTGACAACTGGGCAATAAAAGGTATTGCTTCAGCTTACAGAAAAAAAGGTAATCATATAATAACCACTAAGATAGAGCATCACGCGGTGCTTGAGGCATGCGCCTTTCTTGAAAAAAATGGCTTTGAGGTAACATATCTCGATGTTGACAGCGACGGTCTTGTAACGCCGGAACAGGTCGAGGCAGCAATAAAAAACAGCACTATACTTATATCTATTATGACCGCCAATAACGAGATCGGTACTATAATGCCAATAAAGGAAATAGCGGATGTCGCAAAAAAGCACAAGGTGATATTCCACACCGATGCGGTACAGGCTATAGGCCATATGAATGTCAATGTGCAGGAGCTTGGCGTTGATCTGCTTTCAATATCAGCGCACAAATTTCACGGACCTAAGGGAGTTGGGGCGCTGTATATACGAAACGGAGTAAGAATAGAAAACCTTATACACGGCGGCGGACAGGAACGCGGCAAAAGAGCTGCAACCGAAAATCTTGCCGGAATAGCCGGAATGACAGAGGCTCTAAGACAAGCCACCGACGAGCTTGATACAAACATAGAGCATATGAAAACGATGCGCGACAGACTTATGAATGGTCTGCTCGGCAAAATAGATCACATCAAGCTGAACGGTCCTAAAGGCGACCGCAGGCTGTGCAACAACGTAAACATCTCATATGAATTTGTTGAGGGCGAAAGCATACTTATGCGCCTCAACATGAAAGGTATTGAAGCTTCAAGCGGCAGCGCATGCGCCTCAGGCTCGCTTGATCCCTCTCATGTTCTGCTTGCCATTGGTGTTCCTCATGAGATAGCTCACGGCTCTATACGCTTCAGCGTGAGCCCGGAAACTACTTCTGACGAAATAGACTATGTGCTTGAGGTAATGCCCAATATAATATCCTCTCTGCGCAATATGTCCCCGATGTACGAGGCATTCGAGGAGGGCAGAATAGTATCGGTGACGGAACAGCTCAAAAGCTCAACCATATAACAGCTCGAAAGTAAACGGATAAGATGATTTCAATACAGGCTCAGGCATTTATTGCAGCCTGAAAGAAATAAATGAAAGGAGTTCACAATATGTACAGCGAAAAGGTAATGGATCATTTTGAAAACCCCAGAAATGTGGGCAGGCTTGAAAACGCCAACGCTGTTGGCGAGGTCGGCAACGCAGTATGCGGAGATATCATGAAAATATACATGTATATAGATAACGGCATAATACAGGACGTAAAATTCAAAACATTCGGCTGCGGAGCGGCTATAGCCACAAGCTCAATGGCTACGGAGCTTGTGAAAGGAAAGACTATAGAGGAGGCTCTTTCTCTTTCAAACAAGGCAGTAATGGACGCCCTTGACGGCCTCCCGCCGGCAAAGGTACACTGCTCCGTGCTGGCTGAGCAAGCAATACGTGCCGCTATTAAGGACTACTGCGAAAAAACAGGTATTGATATAGAGATAAGCGAGCCTGAAAGGTCCTTTGACTGCGCCTCATACCACGGCGCTATGAACGGCTGACAACTGTATATGCTCATATTGCGGGGGCGTGCTTAAAGTATGTAAAAAGCACTGCCCCCTCTGCTTTTACCGTTGTTTTGAACGAATTTCGGTTATGGCACGGTCAATAAATTAGCAAAAATACTATTTACTTT
>CALXSS010000065.1 GCA_944391225.1 uncultured Clostridia bacterium | reverse complement strand
TGCGCCCCTTTGTTTCGTCCGTTCTGCACTATTTTTCTAAAGCCCCCAAGGCTGTTGCAAACTCGTTGAGTTTTGCAGCAGCCTCTTTGTTTTGCGCACATCGGTCTGTGCGCGATTATATAGAGAATAAAATATGGAGTAAGCGTTGTTCAGCATCGGCTGTTATGGCTTCATATACTGTCTGAGCTATAATAGCAGCTCCTGCGGAGCTTGGATGCACATCGTCATGATAATATGCGCTTAAAGCCTCACTGTCGCCCGCGTGTTTGTACAGCGCGCCTGCGAGCTGCTTATAACGACTGAGCTTTCCGTCACGGAAACAGCGGTTGAATGCGGGTTCAATTCAAGCGTGTATTTCAGCAGTGTGTTCAAGCGTGTTACGGGGCAGAGCCCGAATGAATTTCGTAAAGATCCGCTCAGTAACAAGGCTTTTGAGCCGGCATAGCGGCAGGCGCAAAAAAAGAGGCTGCAGTTTTACTGCAACCCCTATCTTTTATGTGCTTATTACCAAACTCTTACCGCTCCGGCGTAGCTGGAGATACGGTATGATGTTTCTATCGATGATATTTTAACAACATCGCCTGTCTGCGGAGCGTGGATCATGTTGCCGTTGCCTACATAGATACCTACATGGCTGATCCCGCCGCCGTGTGAGAAGAACACAAGGTCTCCCGGCTGAAGGTTTTCACGGCTTACATATGTTCCTGCGCCTCTCTGTGATGCTGCTACACGCGGAACGGAGATGCCGTTCTTTGTGCATACATACTGTACAAGACCGCTGCAGTCAAAGCCGCTCGGGCTTGTGCCGCCCCATACATACGGTACGCCAAGGTACTGCATAGCAGTGTTTACTATAGCCTGTCCCTTGCTTGACGAGCTGCTTGATGAAACAGCAGCAGATGAACCTGATGATGAGAATGAAGGCGTATACTCTGATGTTGAGTAGCTTGAAGAAGCTCTTTCCGCGTTCTGGCGCGCGATCTCCTCCTGTCTTGCAGCCTCCTCTTTTTCTTCTGCTATACGTACTATCTCTGAATGGACCTCGTCCTTTTCGACCCATTCGCCGGTTGTTTCAAGGCCGGTGTTAATAACGTAGCCCTCTGTATAGTCATCGCCGTAGAGTATCTTTATATAGTCTCCGTCACCCTCGAGCACGATAACGTCATCGCCGTCCTCGATAGTGTCGATGCTCTCAGCGTCCTCGCTTGCAGATGTGCGGACTGTTACGCCGCTGTCTGAGGATACGTTTGCGAGCTTATAGTGGTCATACTGCAATGCGGCGTCATTCGCAACGTTTTTGTCAAGAGTGATAAGGTCGCTCTTTACGTAGCCTGACTGACCGTTTACCATTACCTTATACCAGCCGTCGGTGCTCTCAAGTATCTCTACCTGATCCGCGCCGCTCATGCTGCCTATAGCCTGTGAATCCTCGTTCGGCTCAGCCATAAGACTTGTTGAGCCTGTTACCTTTGCATATCCCAATGTAAGATAGCTTTTTTCAGCTATCGCCTGTTCTGTCGCTTCATCAACCTGATGCTCCTCTGCAATTGCTGTTGCGTCCTCCTCCGTAGTGGAAAGCGCAAGCGCTTTTGATCCGGCTTCGTCCTCTGTGCTTGTTATGGTTATGTTCTCTATCTGGTTTGCCGTACTAAGCTTCATATTGCGCTCAAGCTTCTGCGCAGACATATCCGACACCTGAAAAACGCTAAGCGTTCCTACCATCACTATAGCTGCTATTGCAATGATAGTGTGCTTTAAATTTCTCATTTCAAATAACCTCCTAAATAATAAAGCCTCTGTATCTAATATTACTAAGTTTACTCTTATATTACTAAGTTGACAGCTTTGTTACAAAGCTTACACAAATGTTACTGAATTATTACATGGTCAATTATACATCATATTACTGCCTTTGTCAACCTTTTTTTCAAAAAAAACGATATTTTTGTAACTGATATGCAATCAAACTGAAATATTTCGTAATCCTTTTGTAATATTTATTGAGAAAGACTGAGCAAATATGTAAATTAGTGGAAGATGCAACCGGGATAAGCCAAAAAACGAGCTAAATATTACAGAAATATTACGATAAAATATCAAGCGCGTTACAAGAGACTGTTACTTTTGTTACAAATGTTACAGACTCCTGATTGACTGCATATTTTTATTATGGTATAATCTATGTGTATTATGTTATGCAATGCTTAGCATTGACATAAGTACAGGAGCTTTTAGTCGGGCTGGGTGCTTGATTTATCTAACAAAGGAAAAAAGGATATTTATATGAAATTTTCACCTGTCTCGCTTGCGGCGGCGGCTGTCGCGGGCGTATATGTTTCCTCGTGGATCGGGATGGAGCGCGCTCTGGTCGTAGTGTGCGCCGCGCTGCTTGTATTTGCTGTGCATGCTTTTGTAAGCAAAACGCTTGATATAATGTTGATAATTGTTATCGCGGTCTTTTGCGCTGCTGCTTTTTCGTATGCGTATGCCGTATCTGACAGGCTGCACGCTCTTAACGATTACGGCACCAGATACGCCGTCCTGCACGGAACGGTGAGGGAGCCGGGCAGAGAAAATTCATATGACGACAATATAAAGTATACCGTGGATATAAACGCTCTTGAGGAGGACGGTGAAACACAAAAGATACGCGACAGGATAGTGGTCACAACGCCTCAAAAGCTGTCCTGCGGCGATGAGATAATCCTGCGCGGCATAGTTAAGGATATACCTGAGCAGATGAATGACGACAGGTCTGATATAAAAACATATTACAGATCCTTGGGCATATTCAGGAAGATGTATACTGATGATATAACAGTTACGGGAAAAGCGCCGCACTGGGCCTATATAAGCGGCAGGATACGCGAGGGAGTGGATAATGCGGTGTATTCCTGCTATTCGGGAGAGGGCGCGGCGGTAATATCGGCTGTGCTCACGGGCAACTATCATCATTTCAGCACGGAATACGGTGATGCAGCAGATATGACAGCGGTCAAAAGAATGCTGCACCCGGCGTATCTGTATACTATGCTGATGGTCTATGCCGCCGGAATGTTTTCGGGAGTGATAAACAGGAGACGCCGCGACGCGGCTGTTTCGGCTCTGATGCTTGTCTGCGCCTTTATAGGCGGAGGAGTTGGCTTTGTAAGATGTATGCTCACAGGAGTTTTCGCGTTTGTAATAAGGCGGGTATTCGGCGCGGAGCACTATCCAGAGACGGTTTCGTGGCTCGTGCTGGCGTATGTGCTTGCGGCGCCGCTCATGCTGTACAATGCCGCGTTTATAATGTCGGTATCGGCGGGCATTGCGGTATGGGCGTTTATGCCGATGTTCGGAAAATATTTCGCCATTCTGCCTAAATGGATAGGGCGGACTTTGGCGGTGCTGCTTATATGTATGATATTCACCCTGCCTGTGACGGCAATGTATTTTGACGGGGTATGTATATATTCGCCTCTGCTTTCAGTTATAATGCTGCCGCTTGTGGTCACAATAATAATTCTTGCGCCCCTGTCCATAATTATGAATATGGTATTCGGTGCGGCGCCTGTGGTAGGAGCTTATGTGGATATTGCGCTCTGGGCGGTGATAAGGCTGACATATTTCACGGCACAGCTGCCGTTTTTGCTGCTTGTTGTGCCAAAGCCAAGCAGCTCTGTTCTGCTGATGTTTATATCAGCCGAGCTGGGACTGTATTATTATATGAAGAAATACCGCTCAAAGGCGGCGGTGTTTGCCGTTGCGGCAGCCGGATTTCTTGTATCCGCCTTTGTGTCGTCATTGATGCAGACAGGCACGGCGGAATTTACCTTTGTGAATGTTGGTCAGGGTGACGGCTCGCTTATCAGGACGAAATTCAGAGAAAATATCATAATAGACGGCGGAGGCAGCTCGGCGTTCAGCGAATATGATCCCGGCACGGAGATATTCGTTCCGTATCTCACATCAAAGGGAGCGGGCAGGATCGATGCGGCGTTTGTATCGCATTATCACAGCGACCATGTGATGGGAGTTATAGCGGCGGTGAGGTTCCTAAATGTGGAAAACGTGTTCGCGCCGGAGCCTGACGAGAGCTGGGGCGAGGATATGCTTGAGCTTGTATCGGAGCTTGAGGAGGCGGCGGCAGAAAGCGGAACGGAGCTGCACTATATTAATGAAGATACCGTTATAACATTCAAGAGCGGGCTGACGCTGAGGCTCTATCCTCAAAACGAGGTGGCAGAGTTCAGCGACGATGAAAACGACACATCAATGCTGATAAAGGCCGAGTATAACGGAAAGAGCGTATTGTACACGGGAGATCTGACCGCATTTGGAGAATACGCCCAGCTTGCGGGCGGCACAGATGTGGATTCTGATATATTAAAGGTAAGCCATCACGGCTCCGGCGGATCGTCGGGCGAAGAATGGATAGCAGCCGTATCACCGGAATACGCGGTAATAAGCTGCGGCGAGGACAACGTGTATGGGCATCCTGCCAAGGAGACGCTCGAGAGATTGAGCGGCGTTACGGTTCTGCGCACAGATATGCGCGGTGACATAACGTTCAGGATAGGCAGGGACGGAAATATAAAAATAAAGTCGCTGAGGTAGCGGCGGAGGATCATTATATGGCAAAAAAGACAGAAAAAAATCTTATCCCTGAGTTAAAGGCACAGATAAAGGAAAACAGGCTGCATAAGCTGTATGTGTTCTACGGGGAAGAGGAGTATTTGAAGGAACACTATATAAAGCAGATAGAGGAAAAGATCCCGGCAAACGGATTTGAGGAATTTAACAGGATATTTATACAGGGCGGAGCTGATTATGATGTGTATGACAGCGTGCTTGAGTCCATGCCGGTCATGGCTGAAAAGCGTATAGTTGAGATACGCGACAGCAACATATTCACAATGAAACGCTCCGGCGGGATAGTTCCGCCCGATGATGACCAGAAAAAGTTCTGGCAGGACAAATTCAAGCGACTGTCAGAGGATACAGTGCTGATATTCTGCGAGAAGAACGTGGACGGGCGCAGCGCTCTGTTCAAGGCGGCGGCAAAGGCGGGATTCGCGGTGGAGTTCAAATATATGTCGGCGGACGATCTGCGCGCATGGGCTGTGAGAAAGGCTATGAAAGCGGGAAAGAAGATGGATAATTCCGTGGCGGACTATCTTATCTCAGTAATAGATCCCGGAATGAACAACCTTGAAAACGAGATGAACAAGCTGCTCAATTACAGCGGTGACATAATATATAAAAGCGACATAGACAAGGTGGTGTCGCGCGCGCTGCAGGTGCAGGCGTTCGATATAACAGACGCTCTTATGGCAGGCGACGCGCGCAGGGCACTGAGCGTGCTCAGAGATATGCGCACGCAGAAGCAGAGCGTGTTTGCTATTCTGTATCTTATATATTCTAATGTAGAAAAAATGCTGCATCTGCGTCTGGCGGGCGTCACGAGCCGCGCGCAGGCTGCCGAGGTGCTCGGCTGCGCGCCGTGGCTGGCGGGAAAGTATCTGGACGGCTCAAAGGGGTTTTCGTCCGAAAAGCTTTATTATATGGTGACGCGTGTGCCGGAGATAGACTATGAGATAAAAAGCGGCGAGATAGAGGAGTGGCAGGCGCTTGAGCAGTATATATTCAATATAGTGAATCGTGAGACGGGAGGAAGAAAAAATGCTTAAAATTTCACCTGAGAGGGTAATATTCGATATGGACGGGCTTATATTCGACACTGAGAACCTGTTCATGCGCGAGCTTGGCGCGGTAATGGCTGAGAGCGGCTATACGCTCACGCGCGAAAGGTATGTAAAAACTCTCGGACTTACTGGCGAGATATTAAAGAACACGATGCTCGGATATTACGGCAGCGACTATCCTCACGCCGAGATGAGCCGCAGGGCGCGCGAAAGAGTGGACAGGGCTGCGCTTGCCGGAGAGCTTACCGTCAAGCCCGGCATACGCGGGCTTTTGGAGCTGCTGAGGGAAAGGGGGATACCGTGCGCTGTGGCGTCCTCAACTCATACTGTGTATGTGGAAAAATATCTTGCGGCGGCAGGGCTGAGAGAATATTTCGACGAGGTCATAGGCGGCGAGCTTGCGGCGCGCTCAAAGCCCGCGCCTGATATATTCTTAAAGGCTTTAAAAGGCACTGAGCCGAAAAACGCGCTTGTGCTTGAGGACAGCGAAAACGGAATAAAAGCCGCGCACGCTGCCGGGATACCTGTAATATGTATACCCGATATGGTGTACCCCTCGCCTGAGTGCGAGGCAATGACGGCGGCGGTTGTAAACTCAGCCGCGGAAGTGCCGGGACTTCTGGATATATTAACTTAGTGAAAATGGTTTCTTTAATAAATATTGGGGTTTGCATATCTGTTATACAGGCAATTGGTAGCTTTCCGATTTCTTGTAGGGGCAGATATTATCTGCCCGCATTCACACCGCGCTTATGACTGGCGGATACTATCCGCCACTACAACCTCAACATTTTAACATGAACCTAAAAGGAGAGGCTGTTGCAAGCTCAAGGAGTTTACAACAGCCTCTTTTTGGGTTAGGAAAAATCGCGCCGCCGGTCTTATGGACACTTGGCGCATATAGGAATGTAAGGAGTATATATAACAAAGGTCAGCTTCTGTGACCGCCTGTTATCGAAAATGCGACCCATTCCGCGATGTTGTTTGCGTGATCGCCTATCTTCTCAAGATATTTGGCTATCATAAGTATGTCTATCGACTGATCGCTGTCAGCCTGATTTGTGCGGATGGAGTCTATAAGGCTGTTTTTGACCTGAATAAACAGCTTGTCTACCTTTATATCTGATTCTGCCACCTCATAGGCAAGCTTGAGATCCTTTTTGATAAACGCGTCTATGCTCTTGTTTACCATGCCTATTGTTTCTATTGCCATTTCGCGTATCAGCTCAGGCAGTCTGTTGGAGAGTATATGCTCTGATTTGAGAGCTATCTCGCAGATGTCCGCCGCCTGTGTGCCGATACGGCGCATATCGGTTATCATTTTAAGCGCCGCCGAGATCGTTCTGAGATCTCTTGCCACCGGCTGCTGGCGCAGCAGCAGCTTGAGGCAGAGCGACTCAATGCTGCGCTCCTTGGTATAGATCTCGTCTGTGGAGTCGACGACCTCCTTTGCAAGCTCCTTGTTGTTCTTGGTTATGGCTGTCACGGCGCTGCCGATAGCCTGCTCTATAAGCGAGCACATTTCAGTAAGATATACGTTGAGCAGATCGAGCTGCTCGTCAAATTTATTTCTCATTAGATGTCCCTTTCTGTATATATAGGCAGTTGTGAAACGTAGTTTTACAATTGCTTATTTTGTATATATTTAACCGAAACGTCCTGTGATGTAATCCTCAGTGCGCTTGTCGGAGGGGATGCTGAAAAGCTTTTCTGTTTCATCGTACTCTATGACCTCACCGAGGAGGAAGAATGCGGTCCTGTCCGAAACACGCGTTGCCTGCTGCATGTTGTGGGTGACCATAACGATGGTGAACTTGTGCTTTAGCTCCGTAACAAGATCCTCTATTTTTGATGTGGATATAGGGTCGAGCGCCGATGTAGGCTCGTCCATGAGCAGCACCTCAGGCTCTACAGCCATCGCGCGGGCTATGCAGAGTCTCTGCTGCTGTCCGCCCGACATACTGAGCGCGCTTTTGTTAAGTCTGTCTTTTACCTCATCCCATATAGCAGCGTTTTTTAGCGAGGTCTCGACTATCTCGTCAAGCTTTGCTCTTGAGCGTATGCCGTGCGTGCGCGGACCGTATGCGATGTTATCATAAATGCTCATAGGGAAGGGATTCGGCTTTTGGAACACCATTCCCACGCGGCGGCGCAGCACGTTAACGTCTATCTGACCGTAAATATCGGTATCGTCAAGGCGTATATCGCCTGTTATGCGGCAGCCCTCAACGAGGTCGTTCATTCTGTTGAGCGATTTTAACAGAGTTGATTTGCCGCAGCCTGACGGACCTATAAAGGCTGTGATCTTGTTCGGCGGTATCTTCATGCTTATATCCTTGAGGGCGTGAAAATTGCCGTAATAAAGATCCATATTATTTATATCAAATTTAGGAACATTTGTTAATACGTTCATATAAGCTGTATCCTTTCTTATGCTTTCGTTATCTTGCGTGCTATGAACGAGGAAAGTGTGTTTATAAGCAGTACGAACACAAGCAGCACGACTGCTGTCGCGTAAGCCTCGTTCTGATAAAAGCCCTCGCTTGAGAGCGCGTACATATGGAGCGCGAGCGTTCTGCCTGATGAAAGCAGGTTCTTGGGTATTTCCGCCACAGTTCCCGCCGTATACATAAGCGCCGCTGTTTCGCCGACAATTCTTCCTATAGCGAGTATTATTCCGGCAGCTATACCCGGCATTGCCGCCGGCAGAACTATTCTGAATATAGTTCTGAGCCTGCCCGCGCCAAGCCCGAAGCTTGCCTCGCGGTATGAATCCGATACTGAAAGCAGAGCCTCCTCAGCAGTTCTCATTATGAGCGGAAGTATCATTATAGACATTGTGAAGGCTCCCGCGAGTATCGAGTAGCCCCAGTGTAGATATGTTACAAAGAACAGCATTCCGAAAAGACCGTAAACGATAGAGGGGATACCCGAGAGCGTTTCGGTAGTAAGCCTTATGACCGCCACTATCTTGCTGCTGTTTTTGCCGGAGTATTCCACAAGATATATTGCTGTGAAAAGTCCGAGCGGTATTGCTATTATAAGCGATACCACAGTCATTATAAGCGTGTTTATGATAGAGGGGAGCATGGAAACATTCTCAGTCGTATACTTCCATTCAAACAGCGACGGCTTAATATATGGTACGCCCTTTATAAGTATATAGCATATAAGAAAGATAAGCGCCGCAAAGGTCAGCACTGCCGCTGCCATAACAAACACCGCGGCAATAAGAGAGCCGGGGTGTTTAAGGTAAGAGCGCAGCTTGTCCATTACGGTAAGCTTATTTATAGCTGTGTCAGATGTCATTGCTTATTCTCCTTTCGTTTCAGGACGGAGAAGCTTATATTTATGATAAGGATAAATATAAACAGTACAACTCCTGTCGCTATAAGAGCCTCACGGTGCAGATCTGCCGCATAGCCCATTTCAATAACGATGTTCGCGGTAAGAGTTCTTACGCCCTTTAAAATCCCTGCTGGCATACGCGGCTGATTTCCCGCGATCATGATAACAGCCATAGTTTCGCCTATGGCTCTGCCTATGCCGAGAACTACTCCTGCCATGATCCCTGATCTTGCCGCCGGCAGGCATACGCGGAAGATAGTGCGCTCATGGGTGGCTCCGAGAGCGAGCGAGCCTTCATAGTAGCTTTGCGGAACGCTGCGTATAGCCGATTCACTGACACCTATTATAGTAGGGAGTATCATTATGCCAAGAATTACAGAGGCTGCGAGGATACTGCTGCCCGTGCCTCCGAAAAGGTATCTGATGACCGGAACAATAACAACGAGTCCAAAGAAGCCGTACACGACCGACGGTATGCCTGCAAGCAGCTCAGTAGCGGGCTTGAGCACCTTATATATCCTTTTCGGGCAGTAGTGCGACATGAATACTGATGTAAGAATACCGATAGGCACGCCAATAACGATAGCCCCGGCAGTAACGTAAATACTGCCGAGGATCATCGGGAAAATGCCGAACGATGGCGGGACATCGGTTGGCTTCCATGAGGTACCGAGCAGGAAGTCGAATAGTCCGATCTTGCCTATTGCCGGAATGCCGTTTGCGAACAGGAAAATACATATAAGCAGAACGGCTATTATGGAAGCTATCGCCGCTACAAAGAAAACGGCGTGCATTATTTTTTCCGATAGCTTGTTCATTATTCTGATATTTCACTCCATACTGTAACAGTGCCTGTAAAGATGTCCTTAACATCGTCTGCTGTCATAGCGTCTGTCGGGTTCTCGCTGTTCACTATAACAGCTATGCCGTCAAGCGCGATTGCCGTAGCCTTGAGCTCTGCTGCCTCTGAGTCTTTAAGGTCTCTTGAAGCCATACCGATGTCGCAGGTGCCCTCGATCGCGCCGTTCATGCCTGAGGTCGAATCGTTTGTCTGTATCTCTATTTCAGCTGAAGGATTTACAGCGAGATATGCCTCCTTGAGCTTTTCCATAAGTGGTGATACTGATGATGAACCTGCTACAGTTATCTTACCAGCCGGCTTTGTACCCGCGTAAGGAGCTGCTGCGTCGTCAACAGGGATGTAGTCGCCTGATACTACCTCCTGACCCTCGCTGCTCATGATGAAGTCGATAAAGTCCTGAGCAACGTCTGAGATCTCTGCCTTTGTTGCGATGTTGAACGGTCTTGAGATCTTGTATGTGCCGTTCTTGATGTTTTCCGCAGTAGCCTCTGTGCCGTCAATGTCAAGCGCCTTAACGCTGCTGTTGAGCGAGCCGAGCGAAACGTATCCTATTGAATATTCATCGCCTGCAACGTTTGTGAGCATAACGTCTGTCTTATTTGCGATGATAGCCTCCTCTGTTGTGAGATCCTTTGTGTTGCCCGCGTCATCCTTCTGCTCAATACCGAAAAGCTCTATGAACGCGCCGCGAGTGCCTGAACCATCCTCTCTTGAAACAACTGTTATCGGCTTGCTGCTGTCAAAGCCTGATGATGCTGACTGTGTCTGTGCCGGGTCTGCATTCTCTCCGCATGCTGCGAGCGACATAAGTGCTGCAATTGCTGTAACTGATAATAAGATTTTCTTTGATCTCATAATAATTTCCTCTTTCTTCAAATCAAATTTTTTTTCCTTTATTTTTTTCCTTGCGGAACGATTATATTATACATAATAAACCGTAAAAAAGTATTCAAGCCGCTGTAAATATTATCGCACATAATGTAAAAAATAATTAACATATTTCATGAAAATGTAAAGTATCGTAAAATATTCGTGCATTATCAGGAAATATATGTATATATAGGCTTTATATGCAAGCTGTCCGCTTGTCTGCTGCCCCGAGAATCTGCCTTATTTATGTCTGAAACAAGTGGCAGCAATATTTTTATATTATTAAGCAATTTTTAATAATGATATTAATTTGTAGTTATTGTATAATAAGTTTGTATTATTATATTTATAATTATAAGTTTTATACAAAGCTGAATTTAGGGGTAGATAAGGCTTTGTAAGATCAATTCGGAGGGAGCTATATTATATGAAGAAAAAAGAGATCGGCGCAGGCGTAGCCTTGCGGCCTGACAAGAGAGGGTTTCTGTATTATTTAAGGCGCGACTGGCAGCTGTATCTGCTTGTGGCGCTGCCGCTGGCATTTGCCATAGTGTTTTATTATCTGCCGTTTTTGGGCTTGTCCATCGCTTTTCTTGATTACAACACAATAACGGGATTTGCCGGAGCAAAGTTTATTGGTCTTGACGCGTTCAAGGAGATATTCACGCAAAAGGATTTCTACAAGGTGCTCAGGAACACGCTTGTGCTGAACCTGCTCGATCTTGTGTGCAGCTTCCCTGCGCCGATAATCCTTGCTATAATGCTGAACGAGGTAAAGAACAGATATTTCAAAAAGGTGTCGCAGACTATACTGTATCTGCCGCACTTCCTGTCATGGGTAATTATCGCGGGCATATTCTATCAGCTGCTGCAGCCTAACACCGGAATAATCAACGTAATGCTCACAAAGACCGGCGGGGCGGAGATACCGTTTTTGACTGAAAAATACCACTGGGTAGCGAGCTATGTTGTTATAGGAGTATGGCAGAGCATGGGCTGGGGAACTATCATATACCTTGCCGCGATAACCGGAATAAACGGCGACCTTTACGAGGCTGCGACAATTGACGGCGCCGGAAGATGGCGCAAGATATGGAACGTGACCCTGCCGTGCATACGCGGAACGATAGTTGTAATGCTCATAATGAGCCTTGGCAGGATAGTTGGCATCTCGTTCGAGCGTCCATACACACTGTCGAACACCATGGTAACCGATTTTTCGGATGTTATCAGTACATATGTATACCGCGTAGGTCTTTCCAACCAGAGGTATAATATAGCTACAGCTGTGGGATTGTTCCAGTCGGTAGTAGGACTCATATTTGTAATAGGCTCTGACCGCATCGCCAAAGCGATAGGTGAAGAGGGTATACTGTAAGGGGGTGCGTTTATATGAAGATAAGTCTTAAGGACAGAATAGTAGACGCGCTCATATATATCTTTTTAGGCGTGCTCACGATCGTATGTCTTATACCGTTCCTGCACGTGGCGTCTATGAGTATAAGCTCAAATGCGGCGGTAACGGCGAACAGGGTATTCCTTGTACCTATTGGTCTGAATTTTGAGGCGTATAAGCAGGTGTTCGGCGATCCGTCAATGATGCACTCGCTGTATATAACAGTAATAGTAACAGTGCTCTTTACGGCTCTTGGAATGGTGCTTACGATCTGCGGAGCATACGCTTTGAGCCGCCCGAAGCTCAAGGGCAGACGCGCTCTCAATATGATATTTGTCATAACCATGTATTTTAACGCCGGTATAATCCCGTCGTTCATACTCATGAGCACGCTCAATCTGCTCGATACTATGGCGGTGCTTATACTGCCGCTGGCGTTCTCGTGCTATAACATGATAATATTAAGGAGCTTTATGAAATCGAGCATACCGCCGAGTCTTATAGAGGCTGCCGAGATAGACGGCTGCAACGAATTCAAGATACTGCTTTCCGTAGTCCTGCCGCTGTCGGTGCCGGTGCTTGCAACGCTCACGCTGTTCTATGCGGTGGGCAGATGGAATTCATTCCAGGACGCGCTCTATTATATAAGCGACAGCAGCCTCAAGCCGCTGCAGCAGAAGCTCTATGAGCTTGTAAACAGCGCAAGCTCGCAGGGACTCACGCAGGAAATATCGGCAACGACACTGCAGTCGCCCGAGGTGCTCAAGGCGGCATGTATCATGTTTGCAACGATACCGATATTGTGCATATATCCGTTCGTGCAGAAATATTTTGTCAAGGGCGTTATGATAGGCGCCGTAAAGGAATAATGTCAAAAGCAGCGAGAGCTGTAATATAGAAAAGGAGAGAAGAAAATGAAGTTAAGAAGAATACTATGCCTTGCCGCCGCTGCGGCGATAACAGTTCCGCTCGCAGCGGGCTGCGGAGGTGAAAAATCAACAGCGGAGCTTACCCAGGATGAAAACGGAAATTACGTTTACAGCGAGCAGATAGAGCTCAAGATCCCTGTATATGACAGAGGAACACAGGGACAGGCTGCTGTAGACGACAACTACTGGACACGCTATATCCAGACGAATTTCGGTGATCCGCATAATATAAAGGTAACATTCGTGCCTATAACAAGAAATGATGATGTTGCGGTATTCAACCGTCTGCTTGCTGCTAAGCAGGAGCCGGATATAATCTTTACATATGATTATCCTGTAGCGATGGAGTTCTATTCAAAGGGTGCGTTCCAGGAGATCAACGAGGAGGATTTCAAGAAATATGCTCCGACCTACTATGAATATACAAGCGAGACACAGAAGTACGGCAAGCTTGAGGATAAGATGTATTTCTTTGCCGCAACAAGACCGGATTTCGACAGTTATGTAACTCTTGTAAGAACAGACTGGCTTGACGCGTGCGGTCTTGATATGCCTAAGAACCAGGACGAGTATTATGAGATGCTAAAGGCATTCAAGGAGAACAACTGCGGCGGAGAGGGAACTATTCCGGCAACAAAGCAGCTTGGAAACGCATACTATAATAACTATCAGTACAGAGAGTATCCAATGGACGATAAGAACAAGGCTCTCTATTCTGATATTTCCGTTGCATCGCTTGGCTATGACGCTACAAAGAAAGCTCTCGAATGGGATAACAAGCTCTATAACGAGGGACTTGTGAGCCCGAACTTCTATCTTGACACAGACGGTTCACAGGCTCTTGCAGATTTCACATCGGGCAAGGCTGGCACATATGACGGCTATCTCCCGAACGAGCTTTTGTTCCAGACGCTCAAGGAGAACTGCCCAGAGGCTGAGGTCCATGTGCTTGCAGCGTACGATCCGCCTACACCGGGCAGAAAATACTGGAGCTTTGGTATGCTTTCAGGCATAAGCGCGCGCTGTGAGCATCCTGAGGCGGTAATGATGTATCTCGAATGGATGTGCCAGGAGGAGAACCTTTCAGCATTGCAGAACGGTGTAGAGGGACTTACCTATGAGATGGTAGACGGTTATCCTATGCTTATAAGCGGATACACAGGCGAGGAGCGTCTTATGAACGGCACAAACAAGGATCTATGGTGCTTGGTAACTGAAAGTGTGGATTACGGTTCAGAGGAAGCAAACAAAGCGGTTCAGAAGCACACATATGTTCCAGAGGGCTATGAGTATCTGATTGACGAGATATATGAAAAGTCAGCAGCAAACAAGCCGTACACATATGAGGATACATTGTTCACAACGCCTATAGTATCACTTTCAACATATAAAGCTGACCTGCTTGAAAAGTGGAAGACATACTTTACCGA
>CALXSS010000064.1 GCA_944391225.1 uncultured Clostridia bacterium | reverse complement strand
GTATTGACGGAAAAGTAAGGCGCGCCGTGCTTTATGTCACGGCTATAGGCGTATATGATGTAACGGTAAACGGGAAAAGGGCAGGGGAGAATATTCTCGCGCCCGGGTGCACATCATACAGCACCCGGCTGCAGTATCAGGAGTATGATGTTACCGCGCTCTTATCAAAGGATAACGAGCTTTGTATCTGTGTCGCGCCGGGCTGGTACCGCGGACGGATAAGCGCGGCGCGCTCCGAGCTGCACTCGCAGCCTTGCGCGGTCATTGCCTTGCTTGAGATAATGTTTGAGAGCGGGGAAAGAAAACGGATAATAACAGATGATACATGGAGAGTGCGCGAAAGCGGCATAGTTTTTTCGGATATATATGACGGCGAGCATCAGAACGCGGCGGCGGAGAAAAAGGAGCTTGGCGCGGCTGTTGTATACGATAAATTCGATTACAGCGCGCTGATACCTCAGGAGGGGGAGGACGTGCGCGAAATCGTTCGAATATATCCGCGCAGCGTTTTTACAGCTCCGAACGGTGAGAAAATAATCGATTTCGGGCAGAATATATCCGGCTATGTGCGAATTGACGCTGATATAGAGCGCGGAAAGCGAGTAAGGCTTTCTCATGCCGAAACTCTCGACAGTGACGGCAACTTCTATAACGGGAATTACAGAGAAGCGAAGGCTCAGCTCATATTCGACGGGGCAGGCGGATTGAGAACATACAAGCCGCGGTTTACATTTTTCGGGTTCAGATATGTTAGAGTTGACGAATGCCCCGAAAATGTAGATCCGCTGAGTTTTACCGCCGTGGCTGTGCACTCTGATATGAAGCGCACGGGCAGGATAGTGACAGGCAGCGCGGATATAAACAGGCTTTATTCAAACGCGCTGTGGTCGCAGCGCGATAACTTTGTGGATATACCGACCGACTGCCCGCAGCGCGATGAGCGCATGGGCTGGCTCGGAGACGCGCAGGTGTTCGCTGCAGCGGCGGCGTATAACTATGATGTAAGGCGTTTCTTTAATAAGTGGCTTAAGGACGTTTGCGCGGAACAGCGATATGAACTCGTTCAACCACTACGCATACGGTTCTGTGGTGGACTGGATATACTCCGTATCTGCCGGAATAGCTCCGATCGAGGGATACCCCGGTTTTTCACGCGCTCTTATCGCGCCTGTGCCGGACAAGCGGCTCGGATATATGAACGCGTCGCTTGAAACGGTGAGCGGAATAATAGAATCCTCATGGAGCTATGAGGGCGGCTGTATAAGATATGAGATAACTGCCGCGATGCCCGCCGATATTGTTATTGGCGGCATACGCAGGAGCGTTGAGCCGGGCAGCTATATTTTTTACAGCAGGGCGTGAAGTTTGCTTTTTGTTTATTTTATCTATTGCGGTATGATATGCCGCGTGTTATAATAAAAATATCAGCGCGCGGCAGTGCGGGGTGAATGATCTTTGCGGGAGGTTTAGGGCAATGAGCGAAAAAATACTTGTGGTAGATGATGAGGAGGAAATAGCGGATCTTATAGAGCTGTATCTTAAAAATGACGGGTATATCGTATATAAGGCACATAACGGAATGGACGCGCTGAAGTACATAGAGGAAACAGAATTTGACCTTGCCGTTCTTGATATTATGCTTCCTGATATTGACGGTTTCAGGCTTTGCCGAAAGATAAGGGAAAATCACTTTTTCCCTATAATAATGCTGACCGCCAAGGTGGAGGACGGCGATAAGATAATGGGGCTTACTATAGGCGCGGACGAAACGAAGAGGCTGTTGCAAAACTCAACGAGTTTGCAAGAGCCTTGGGGGCTTTAGAAAAATAGTGCAGAACGGACGAAACGAAGGGGCGCAGCGCCTTGCTGCGCCCCTTTCGTGTTTAATATTTGAGTATCTCAATACAGTGATCGAATATGTACCTCTGCGCCCTGTTGTTGAATCGAAGTCTTTGGCGTTTTGACGTTTTTGAAAGATCAATCGACACTCCAAAATCGGAAGAATATCCTGTCATTTTCTTGTATGTTGTGCCGTCAAGCTTTATCCTTTTCAGCGCGCCTATGGACTCGAGCCATTTTTCTATTTTACTGGTCGTGTACCTAACTGTGTTTGTTCTGCTCGCTACAGAGCTGTTAAGTATCCGCACAAGCTCGCGCATTGTTATCGGATAGGGTAACGGCTCGGGCGTAAGGATCTGGCAGTCCGTTTCCTCCTGCTCGATCAGCTTGTCCAGCTCGGTCATGATAAAATCACAGACCGCCTGGACTTTTTCATCAAAAACTGTGTCCGCCGCAGTGACATATTCCTTTGTCACGGGATTTTTTCCGTCCGCCATCATTGCCATATAGCTGCGCGCCAGCTTTAGATCAATATCCATGTATTCCACCGCCTAATCCTTATTCCGCCGGGGTGAAGATCACCTTTATAGTTGTGCCCTTGCCGAGCTCGCTTTGTATGTCTATCTTGGCGTTGTGGAGCATTGCCGCGTGCTTTACTATCGACAGACCAAGGCCTGTGCCGCCTACTGTTTTGGAATGGCTCTTGTCCACGCGGTAGAACCGCTCGAATATGCGCTCAAGATCTTCCTCCGCTATGCCTATTCCGGTATCTGCCACGCTGAACTCCGTGCCCTCGGGCGATTTGCCGACGTATACGTCTATCCTGCCGCCGGGCTTGTTGTATTTTATAGCGTTGTCGATTATGTTATAGCACAGCTCGCATATGAGCGTGCGCTGACCTAATATCACGCTTTCGTCTCCGCTGAAATACACGCTCACATCTCTGTGCTTTATCTGCGGCTCTAAATGGCTTATCGTTTCTATTACCACCTCGTCAAGCCGTATTTGCTCCGGCTCTGCTATGCCGCTCGATTCGTCAAGGTTTGAGAGCCTTATTATATCCTCTATAAGAAGTATGAGCCGCTCCGCTTCCTTTTCTATCTTGAGCCCGAACATTGTGATGTCCTCCGGCTTTGCCATGCCGTTCGTTATCATCTGCGCGTAGCCGGATATGCTTGTGAGCGGCGTTTTCAGCTCATGCGATACGTTTGCCGAAAACTCGCGGCGTATTGCCTCGGTCTTTTCTTTCTCGGCGTTTTCCTCTTCTATCCGCTCGAAAAACGGAAGCAGCTCCTGGTATATGTTGTCCTTATCTATGTTGTTTATATCTATACTGTATATAGGTTTCATTATCTTGCGCGTTATGTGCTTTGATACTACTCCCGTACCCATGATTATTAATAGCATAAGAAGTATACATGCAGGTATAAGTATAGAGATTGTGTTAGATATAACATTGAGCGGCTTTGCTGAGCGCAGTATCATGCCATCGTCAAGCTTTGTGGCATAATAATATATCCGCTTGCCGACTGTCTTGGAGCTGCGGCTCGCCTCGCCGCTGCCTGTTTCCATCGCGCTCTTTACCTCGGGGCGGGCAAGATGGTTCTCCATCTGATCCGCGTCCGCGTCGTTGTCATATATAACATTGCCGTTTTCGGTTATCAGAGTTTTGCGTTCGCTCTGCATATCATCAAACATGGCGTGCAGAAACTCGAGCCGCGCAGCGTTGTCTGTGAGATGGTTCAGATACTCCGCCGTGTGAGAGGTGGAGCTTATTATCTCGCTTTTCATGCTGTTTATATAGAATATAAACACTATCACGAGCAGCGCCAGCATCGCCGACGCCGCTGCGGTACATACGGAAAAGAACACGTTCCGGAAGATCGTGTTCTTTATTGTCCTTGTTTGTTTCTTTATCATTTATCGCTATCCTCTAAGGTGTTCGCGAATGGGAGCGCATACTGCTTTCTGAACTCCTCATACGTCTGCTTATAGCTCAGGGAGGAGCGTCTCTGCTCGTGAGCGTCGGAATGTATCTGATATGTCGCGTCATTCATCTGTATTACAAACGCTGCTGTGTTCTTGCAGTGATTGCTTATTTTTTCAAGAGATGCTATATAATCTGTGAAAAGTATTCCTGTTTCAACGCTGCACTCACCGTTTCGCATTCTCGCTATATGACGCTTCTTGAGCTCTTCGCTCAGCATGTCGATAACATCTGAAAGCGGCTCTACTGTGAACGCCTTTACCATGTCATTTTCTACGAATACTGTTATTGTTCTATCCATTATATCGCGCACTGCTGCGACAAGGGTTTCTATTTCAACATTTGCTTTGTCGCTGAAAGTACAAGCTTTGCCTGCCTTTGTACGCGATGTGTATAATATATTTGCCTCATAGTCGGTCATCTGCTCGAACTCGCTTATTACATGCAAAAGCATTGTAACCTGACGTGACTGGTGCATTCCCGAGGTTCTTGCCGATAGCCGTACAAGATATTTGCTTAACGCGTCCTCATAATTGTCAAGCTGAGTTTCGTTCTCTATTATCATAGAGTCGAGCTTTTCGTTGAGCCCGTCTATAGTCTGAACTGCAAGATCAAGAGTTTCGCGCGCTATATACGCCATGTTTGATGTAAGAGTTGTGCTCTGATCAAGCGCGTACTGCGGGTTCTGGAAAAATCTTTCGTCAAGAACTGAGAACATGTCTGAATGATCGCCGTCTTTTATAGTTATCTTTGCAAGCTTTTCAAGCAGCTTTGTAAACGGCAGGAACAGCGCTGTTGTCAGCAGGTTGAACGAGGTGTGCACTACAGCAATGTTTACCGATGTTACGCTGTCGCTCAGGAATGAGAAATGAACTATAGAGTTTATTATATAGAACAGCGACAGGAACAGGATAGTTCCGATAATATTGAAATACAGGTGCACCGATGCCGCGCGCTTAGCGTTCTTGCTCGCGCCTATTGCTGAGAGTATAACGGTTATACATGTGCCTATGTTCTGACCAAGGATTATAGGGATGGCTGATCCGAATGTGATAGCTCCGGTTGCTGAAAGCGCCTGCAATATTCCGACTGATGCTGATGACGACTGGATGATCGCTGTCAGTATCATACCGGCAAGCACGCCAAGAATTGGGTTTTCAAACATTATAAGAATGTTTGTGAACTCCGGAACATCCTTTAACGGCTCCACAGCCGAGGACATCGAGTCCATTCCGAACATCAGCACGGAAAATCCGAGCAGGATATTAGCTATATTCTTGCGCCTGTTGGATTTGGTTGACATAATTATAATAATACCGATGATCGCCAGTATCGGTGTGAAATACTTAGGCTTCACAAGCTGCATAAGCAGGCTTTCGCCCTGTATTCCCGAAAGGCTCAGTATCCACGATGTGACCGTAGTGCCGACGTTAGCGCCCATTATGATGCCTATTGCCTGGCTCAGCTTCATTATGCCGGAGTTTACGAATCCGACTACCATTACAGTTGTAGCTGATGACGACTGTATTATAGCAGTTACGCCCGCGCCAAGCAGCACGCCCTTTATAGGGCTTGATGTAAGACGCTCAAGTATCCGCTCAAGCTTACCGCCGCCAAGCTTTTCAAGTCCGCTGCCCATTATCTCCATTCCGTAAAGGAACAGCGCAAGTCCGCCTATAAGGCTCAATACGTTTAAAATACTCATATGTTTTTTCTCCTGTGACCGCCGGTTTCGGATCCGGCTTTTTTCCTAACCCTTACCGCAGCTATACAAATTTATAGCCGACGTTGCGTACTGTTTCGATATACTTGCTTTTCTCGCCAAGCTTGTGGCGCAGACTGCCTATATGTACATCGAGTGTACGTGATTCGCCCTCAAAATCAAAGCCCCAGATCTTCCTGAGCAGAAATTCACGGTTTATGACCTGTCCCTGCTTCTGGGTAAGACAATTGAGCAACTCAAATTCCTTGTAGGTGAGCGCTGCCTCTGTGCCGTCTATCGTTACCTTACGGCTCAGGGTGTCAATGACAATACCGTGATAATCCTGCGCGCGTATCTCATCGCGCTCGGTCCTGCGCAGTACAGCTTTTATCCGTGAAATAAGCTCCAGCACCGAGAACGGCTTTGTTATATAGTCGTCAGCCCCGAGATTGAGCCCTTTTACCTTGTCCATCTCACCGTTTTTGGCGGTGAGCATTATCACCGGCAGGTATTTTGTAGCCGGGTTGCTCCTCAGCTCTGTAAGTATCGCAATGCCGTCCTTGTCGGGAAGCATTATGTCGAGCAGTATGAGCGATGGCAGTGACTCCCTCAGCGCCGCTTCAAGCCCGGCTGCATCGGAAAACTCTTTTACTTCAAGCCCTGATGTCTTAACGGCATACGAAATCAGTTCCCTGATCCCGTCATCATCTTCTACGCAATAAATCATCTGCATAATTGTACTCCTTTGTGCGTTAAGATATACAATACTATTTATCCGCCGAACGCGCGAAAAAAGCGCGCGACCCCCGCGGAACCGGAAAAACCTGCGCGTACTCCTTGGACCGCGCCCGTTTTTCCGCATACATTATATAATAAAAGCGGACTTTTATCAAGTAAAAGCCCGCTGATTTTACTTAAACTTTACATAGCTTGCATTTGAGCTTACAAAAATTTAAGGAAAAATGACCAATATTTTCCATGATTAATGTTATGTAAACATGTTATTCATCAATTCTGCGTATAACGCGCGCCGGATCTCCGGCTGCGACGGTGTTTGCGTCAACATCACGCGTCACGACCGATCCCGCGCCGATAACGGCGTTATCGCCTATGGTTACTCCCGGCAGTATGATAGAGCCGGAGCCTATCCATACACCCTTGCCTATGCGCACGGGCGAGGGGATAAGATCCTGTCTGTGTTCCGGCGCAAGACCGTGGTTAAGAGTTGCGATTATAACATTATGACCTATGAGCGCGCCGTCGCCTATATATATCCCGCCCTGATCCTGAAAGCGGCAGCCGGAATTGATAAATACGTTTTTGCCGATGTGTATGTTTTTGCCGCAGTCTGTTGTAAACGGCGGGAACAGGCGGAAGCCGGGATCGATCTCCCTTGACGTCAAGCGCGAAAAGATATCAACTATTTCCGCGCCTGTGTGGTATGCTCCGTTTAGCTCTGCCGTGACGCGCATTGCCTCCGCGCTCAGCGCCGACATATAAATATGCTCCTCTGATCCTCCCGTTACGGTCTTGCCGCTGTTCATGTAAGATAAAAACTCCTCAAGCTCCATTTTGCTGTGTCCTTTCATTGATAGATTCTTTCTATATTATACAGCCTCCGCTCTGAAAAGTAAAATACTTTGTTTCAATAGATGACTATGCCTCATAGGTATATGCGGTAATTCAGCAAAGGTATTGGACATAGCGGTAAAAAGGTGGTATAATAAGAATAATAACAGAGGCGGAAACGGTTTGCCTCGGAAAGGGATGATACATTTATGAATAAAAAGCTCGTGGCATATTTTTCAGCAACAGGAACAACAAAAAGGGCGGCTTTGGCTTTGGCTGAGGCGGCGGGCGCGGATACATATGAGATAAAGCCGGCTGTGCCGTATACCGCCGCAGATCTCGACTGGATGGATAAAAACAGCCGCAGCTCTGTGGAGATGCGCGATCCGCATTCGCGTCCCGAAATAAGCGGCACGGTCGATCTGAGCGGCTATGATGTTATTTTTATCGGATTTCCGATCTGGTGGTATGTTGCTCCGACAATAATCAACACATTTCTTGAAAGCCATGATCTGACAGGTAAAATAATAGTGCCTTTTGCCACCTCGGGCGGCAGCGGTATGGGCAAGACTGAGGAGGTCCTCAAAAGCAGCTGTCCCGGCGCGGAGCTGCGAGAGGGCAGAATGATCCGCGGCGAGTCGGTTCACGAGCTGCGCCGCTGGGCTGAGGGGATAATTTGAGTATTTGGCAGCATGTCTTACAAAAAACGGAGCTGTTTCAGGATAGTACAAGTCTGAAACAGCTCCGTTTTTGTTTCGAGCCGATTTATTCCTCCGGCGGAGGCGCGCATGAGCTGCGTATGGTGAGCCTGTGCGGTATTATTATTTTTTTCGCGCAGCTCTCGTGCGATCCTATCAGGCTTATGAGCTGCTCAGCCGATTCTGTGCCAAGCCTGAACGGGTTTATGTCTATTGATGTGAGCTGAGATGATGTCAGCCTTGCCAGCAGCGAGTTGTTGAACGATATTATGGAAAGCCTGTCGGGTACAGATATGCTCATTCTTGCGCATGCGCGCTCGGTTGCCGCGGCGAATATATCGTCGCTCACGACAATGGCGGTTGGGATGGAGTCTGATGTAAACAGCTTCTTTACTTTGTCCGAGGCTTTTTCTATACTGTCTGCCTCAAGGCAGTATTCCGGAACAAAGCTGAGACCATGGCTTATAAGCGACAGCATATAGCCCTGCTTTCGCTCTGCTGAAAACACAAGACTGTTGCTGCTGCCAAGATAGGCTATCTTTTTATGGCCAAGACCTATAAGATATTCTGTTGCTTCTTTTCCGGCAAGAATATTATCGTTGTCTACATACACAGTTTGTTCGGAGTATTTTGACGCTTTACCGATAAGCACATGTTTTAGCCCTTCGTTGTGAAGATATTCAATTACCGGATCATCTGTTATAGAATACGCGACTATGAATCCGCTTATAACATCGTTCTTGATTCTATGGCTACGCTTGGACTGCCCGGCGAGGGGATAGGACTGAATTATCATCTCGGACTGTTCAGGCAGGTATTTGAAAACAATATGCAGTGTGAAACGCCTGATCAGTGGATCACGGAAAAAAGCTGGCTTACACCTACGGATATTTCCTATGATGTAAGCTTCAACGGCTTTTCTCTGCGGTCAAAGCTGTATGATATAGATGTATCAGGCTACGGCGGAAAATCAATAAAGCTCAGGCTGTTTGATATTGTGCCGGTAGATGAGAGCATAGTTCATGACGGGATACAGTTCAATAAGCGCGATATACTCCATAATCTCACGCTGTTCCTGTATCCTGACGACAGCGACGAGAACGGGCGCAAGCTTAGGATATATCAGCAGTATTTCATGGTCAGCAACGCAGCGCAGCTCATACTTGACGAGGCGGCGAAAAAGGGCTGCACACTCCATGACCTGAGCGAGTATGCAGTTATACAGATAAACGATACACACCCGAGCATGATAATACCGGAGCTTATAAGGCTGCTGACCGAAAAAGGTATAGATTTTGATGAAGCCTGCGACATAGTTACAAATGTATGCGCGTATACAAATCATACCATACTTGCCGAGGCTCTCGAAAAATGGCATATAGGCTGTCTTGAGGACGTTGTGCCGCAGCTTGTGCCCATAATCAGAAAGCTTGACGAGCGTGTAAGACAGAAGTATCCGGATGATAGGACTGCCATCATAGACAGCAGCGGGCTTGTGCATATGGCGCATATGGATATACACTATGGTTTTTCTATCAACGGCGTAGCCGCTTTGCACACTGAAATTCTTAAAAACAGCGAGCTTAAGCCATTTTATGAGATATATCCTGAGAAGTTCAACAACAAGACAAATGGTATAGCGTTCAGAAGATGGCTGATGCACTGCAACAGACCTTTGACAGCGTTAATATCCTCAATTATAGGCGATGGGTTCAGAAAAGACGCGTTCGAGCTTGAAAAGCTGCTCGTATATAAGGACGATGAAAATGTCAAAAATGAGCTTTTGAGGATAAAATCAGACGCTAAAAAAGTCTGCAAGGAATTTGTTCTGTCAAATACGGGCATAGATATCGATGAAAACAGTATCTTTGATATTCAGATAAAGCGTCTGCACGAGTATAAGCGACAGCAGCTCAACGCCTTGTATATCATATATAAGTATCTTGATATTAGATCCGGAAATATACCGAAAACGCCAATAACATTTATATTCGGCGCAAAGGCTGCGCCCGCGTATATAATAGCAAAGGATATAATACATCTGCTGCTTACGCTGCAAGGGCTTATAAACAGCGATCCTGAGGTGTCGAGGCATATGAGGGTTGTAATGGTCGAGAATTACAATGTAAGCGCGGCTGAAAAGCTTATCCCGGCGTGCGATATATCGGAACAGATATCGCTCGCGTCAAAGGAGGCGAGCGGCACGGGAAACATGAAGCTTATGCTTAACGGCGCACTGACGCTCGGAACGATGGACGGCGCAAATGTGGAAATACGCGAGCTTGTGGGAGAGGACAATATTTATATATTCGGAAGATCGAGCGGCGAGGTAATAGACGCGTACGCAAACGGCAGCTACAACGCGCGCGAGCTGTATAACAGCAATGAAACGCTCAGAAAATGCGTTGATTTTATGATAGGAAATGAATTGCTGTCCATACGCAGCGGCGAAAGGCTGTACAGACTGCACAATGAGCTTGTTTCAAAGGACTGGTTCATGACGTTCCCTGATTTTGACGATTATGTAAAGACAAAGGAGAGAATGCTCAGCGATTACACTGACAGAGACCGGTGGGCAGAAAAGATGATAGTGAATATTGCAAAAGCGGGATATTTTTCATCAGACAGGACTATAAGCGAATACAACAACGATATATGGAAACTTAACTGACACAGCAGGGAAGGTCATTATAGAGCGGCAAGGGGCTGCGCCTGCAACCCCAACATTTTAAGATGAACAGCTATTTTTCGCGCAGGATCAGAAATGCCGGGCGGTGTTAGATAGCAGGAGCATAATAACGCGCTGCGCGTATAAGCGGTTTAAATATCGCTTATACGCGCGGCGTATTTTTTTGTCTGTTTCGCATGAAAAAATATATAAATCTAATGCGGATCAGACAAAGACTGCATATTACAACAATAATATTACAAAAATGTTAATTTTTTATTGACAAATTTATCACGCGGTTGTATAATATAACTATAAAGGTAAGTATAATTTATAATTTATAATGCACAATTCATAATTGATCATGAATTATGAATTAAAAATCATGGAGGGAGATGTTATTATGAAATCGGGAAAAATTATATCCTTGCTGTGCGCGGGCGGCATGCTGGCTTATTCGTTATGCGGCACGGCGTTTGCGGTGACAGGCGGCAGCGGCAGCGGCGCTGATCCTTATAAGATCTCGACTGCGGCTGATCTTTTTGATATTTCGGCAGACCCAGGAGCGAGCTATGTAATCACAAACGATATTGTGCTTGAAACAGCTCTGCCGGAATTTGATCTCAGCGGCACGCTTGACGGTAACGGACACAGCATAAATTATGATGCAAGCTCCGGAAAATCGCTGTTTTCGTCAGTGAGCGGAACAGTCACTGATCTTAACGTAAGAAAAGAGAAATCAGCGGATAACGCGATACTTGCAAAAACAGTCACCGGAACTATAGAACGATGCTCCGTTGTCGGTACTGTCAAGTCCTCAGAGGGCGCGGCAGGCGGTATAGCCGGTACTCTGAGCGGAGGAAAGATAATCAACTGCTATTCCGATGCTAATGTGAGCGGCTCGGCGCAGAGCGGCGGCGGAATAGCCGGAACGGCTGCGAATGCGAGCATAGCAAGCAGCTATGTATCGGGTAAGGTGTCAGGCAGCGGCAGCGAGGTCGGCGCGGTCGTGGGAAAGGCTGAAAACACCTCTGTAACCTCATGCTATTATGACAAGTCGAATACATCTCTTGAATTCGGCGTATACGTCGGCTCGGATACGACAACCGGACTTGACTCTGACGCTATGATGAGCAGCGCGAGCTATCAGGGATTTGATTTCGGAAGTGTGTGGATGATAATAGATGGCAGCACCACTCCTATGCTTATCGAATATAACGGTCTCGGCACGGCAGATAAGCCGTACAGGATACATAACGCAGATGAATTCAGAGCCTTGATAGCCCCGAATATAACAGACAGCTCCAAGTATTATGAGCTGTGCGGTGATATTACTGATGATATGACCTGTCTTGGCGATACAACATATCAGTTCAAGGGTCATCTTGACGGAAAGGGATATGTAATAGCATCTCCGACAGTATATTCAAACGGTGATTATAACGCCATATTTGCCGTAGTGGGCGAGGGCGCAGAGATAAAGAATGTTACGCGCAGTATAATCAACTCTAAAAGCGGCGCGATAAGCGGCGGAATTGCTGCCGTAAATTACGGCTCGATAAGCGGCTGCGCTGTTTCAGGAACTATTTCTGCGACAAAGGACGCCGGCGGTATCGTTGGCGAGAATATAGGCGGAACTATAACCGACTGTAAGGCTGTGTGCAATATTACAGCAAGAAATACAGGCGCGGGCGGCATAGCCGGATTTAACAGCTATGGAACTATCGAAAGGTGCGCGTCAAACTCGACTGTAAAGGCACTCTCCAGAACTGCGGGCGGTATTGCAGGCGATAATTCATATGGAACGATAAAGAACTGCTATGCGTTGGGAAGAGTGGATGCAAGCAGCGAATCAGGCGGAATAGCGGGCAGACTGTATAACGGCAGCATATTGCAGAGCTACGCCTCGTTAAAGCTCAACGGAACTGTATCAGTCGGCGGAATATACGGCGCTGTCATAGAGGACGGCTATACGGAAGGCTCTGTATATGATATTGACACAGCCGCAAACAGCTATGCGGACGAGCAGCAGGCGGCAAGCTTCGGAAAAACGGAGCAGCAGATGATGAGCGCCGCGGCGTATGCAGGCTTTGATCTTTTGTCAGTATGGGCTATAGACGAGGGCAGAAACACTCCGACACTTATAGCGGTGGACGGTTCAGGCACAAGATCAGCTCCGTATAAGATCCGATGTGATAATGATTTAAGTAAGATAGGGTCTGGAAGAAAGCTGTATTACAGGCTTGCGAATAATATTTATGCTAAATCGGGTTATGTTATTGAAGAATTCAGCGGCTGCCTTGACGGCGGAGGATATACGGTATACAGAGATAACATGCAGTTCCAAAAGATTTCAGATGGGGCATATGTAGGTAATATCTGTGTTTCCGGCGGCGGTATGTTAGCGGTTGAGATAAACAACGCGACAGTGGAATACTGCACTATAGACAGGCAGCATAAAAACGGCGGCAGCGGCGGTTTTGCTGAGACTATAACTAATTCGACAGTAAGGAACTGCAAAGCGGTCAATATTAATATAAGCGATAGTACTGCGGGCGGCTTTGCCGAATCGATAAGCGGCGGAACGATTGAGGACTGCTATGTTGTAAATTCTAAGGTCAATGGAGCGAATATAGCCGGCGGCTTTGTGGGAAGAAGCAGCGGCACAAGGATAAGCGGCAGCGGCGTATACGATACAACAGTGACATCAGATAACACGGTAGGCGGATTTGTGGGACGCTCCGACAACGGAACGTCAATAGCAGACTGCTATACAACGGCAGAGGTGAGCGCCGGACAGTACGCCGGACTGTTTGTGGGAATGAATTATGCCGATATTAGCGGCAGCTGCGGAGGCGGCAAAACGCAGGCGGAAGAAAGCACTCCTGCTCCTGACGCTACAGCTGCTCCGGTGGTAACGCTTGGCTTTGCGGGGCTTGACGAGGGAACATCATCAAACTGCACGACTTCATACAGCGGTAAATTATATGTTCCAAAGGTAACGCTTTTGCCAGAAGGCGGCATCACACTGCCCGATATAGGAACAGACGCGCCTGTCGAATCGGCAGGAGGACTTACGGATATATCGGGTCACTGGGCAGAGGCTACTATATTGAAGCTTGTAGAAGCCGGAGTAATAGACGGCTATGACGACAATACATTCAGACCTCAGAACGGAGTTACAAAGGCAGAGTTTATAAAGCTCATGCTTGCGGCAGACGGCGTAAAAATACAGGACGGTTTCACCGCTTACGAGGATGTAAACAAGCACTGGGCAAAGAACAATATATATACAGCCATAGCTCTTGGGCTTTGCGACAACATAAACGAGAGCGCGACCGCATTCGGAGCTGACAGCATAATAAAACGTGTAGAGGCTGCCGCAATGATGGGCAGACTTAAGGGTGCGGGCATGAGCGGCACTCCGTCGTTCCCTGATACGGACAGCATACCGGAGTGGGCATTGAACCCTGTATACGCGTGCGAAGCTCTGGGGCTTATGAACGGTATGGAGGATAATTCATTCGCGCCGGAAAACAGTCTTACAAGAGCAGAGGCAGCAACGATAGTTGAAAGAATAATGAATATGAAATAAGCGATAACAAGGCGGGGGTCCCCCGCCTGTTATTGGATCGGCGGCAGATCCGCCCGAACCGCGCTTGTATGTGCGGATGGTATCCGCTGAACCGCGCTTGTATGTGCGTATATAATCTGCCCGAACCGCGCTTGTAGGGGCGGATATAATCCGCCAGAAAATAATCGGGATAGGGAAAGCGGGCAGATAATATCTGCCCCTACGGATAACGAGAGAAACGGTTGAAAAATACAAACCGTGGAACGAGCCGATATGTGCGGATGGTATCTGCCCGAACTGCGCTTGTATGTGCGGATGGTATCCGCTGAACTGCGCTTGTATGTGCGGATATAATCTGCCCGAACTGCGTTTGTAGGGGCGGATATAATCCGCCCGAAAAAAACTATGCAGGGAAAGCGGGCAGATGATATCTGCCCCTACGGAGAACGGGGGAAACGGTTGAAAAAGACAAACCGTGGAACGAGCCGATATGTGCGGATGGTATCCACCCGAACTGCGCTTGTATGTGCGGATGGTATCCACCCGAACTGCGCTTGTATGTGCGGATGGTATCCGCCCGAACTGCGCTTGTATGTGCGGATATAATCTGCCCGAACTGCGTTTGTACCGGCGGATATAATCCGCCCGAAAAAAACGAGACAGAGAAAGCGGACAGATGAGATCTGCGCCTACGG
>CALXSS010000063.1 GCA_944391225.1 uncultured Clostridia bacterium | reverse complement strand
CAGTGATCCTTAAAAAATGGCTTATCTGCTTTGTTCTTTTCGCTTTATGTGGTCTGTGCATTTTGCTACAGCCCCTATAGCTCATTCTGCCTTTGCAAGAAAATCATTTATCTTCTTGATAAGAGTATCCGCATCCATGCCGTGTACCATGCACGCTTCCTCGATGCTCTCGCCCTGCGATGCCGGGCAGCCTACACAGTGCATACCCGATTCCATAAGTATGCCGGCTATATCATAATTCATCATAAGCGCCTCGCCTATGAGAGTTTCCTTTGTTACCTGTGCCATTTCTTTTTCCTCCTTTCACTTCCGGACTAAGTCCGTTTTAACTATTATTTGTACAAAACATTGTTTCAATACCTATGTTTCTCCATCAGCCGCTGAAGCAGCGCTCAAATTCCTCGCCGGAGATCGTTTCCTTTTCAAGCAGAAGATCGGCTGTTTTTATAAGCTGCGCGGAATACTGCTTCAATATCTTCTCGGTTTCAGCATACTGACGCATTATTATGGAGCGCACCTCGCTGTCGATCTCAGATGCCGTATTCTCCGAATAGCTCTTTGAATGACCATAGTCTCTGCCTAAGAAAACCTCCGATCCATCATCATACGATACAGGACCTACCCTCTCACTCATTCCGTATTTTGCTACCATATCATGAGCCATTGAGGTAGCTCTCTGTATATCGTTTGACGCGCCGGTGCTTATATCGTCCATCATGATCGCCTCGGCAACTCTGCCGCCGAGCATGACGATTATACTGTTGAGCATCTCGCGTCTTGACATATACATCTTATTGTCTGTCTCTGGCAGATACATAGTGAATCCGCCCGCCCTGCCGCGCGGAACTATAGATACTGTAGATACCTCCCGGTCATTATCCACGACTCTTGCAGCAATAGCATGACCTGCCTCATGATAAGCTGTAAGCTTCTTTTCATGCTCTGATAGCACTTTTGAACGCTTTTCCGCGCCCATCATTACCTTGAGATTTGCAGCCTCTATATCGCTGTTTGTTATCTTGGCATGCTTTTTCTTTGCCGCTATTATAGCTGCCTCGTTCATAAGGTTTGCAAGATCCGCGCCCGAATAGCCTGTAGTGGTTTTCGCTATGCGCTTTAGATCTACGTCTGCCGCGAGCGGCTTCGCCTTTGAATGCACCCTCAGCACTTCTTCTCTGCCCCTGATATCAGGATAATCCACAACTATCTGTCTGTCAAATCTGCCCGGTCTTAACAGAGCCTTGTCAAGTATATCCGGTCTGTTGGTAGCAGCCATGATGATAACGCCGTCGTTATCGCCAAAGCCGTCCATCTCAACAAGCAGCTGGTTGAGCGTCTGCTCACGCTCGTCATGACCGCCGCCCATGCCGGCGCCTCGTTTTCTGCCCACAGCGTCTATCTCGTCTATGAATATGATACACGGCTTGTTTTTCTTTGCCTGATCGAACATATCCCTGACGCGCGACGCGCCGACTCCAACATACAGCTCAACAAAGTCTGAGCCGCTTATTGAGAAAAACGGTACTCCCGCTTCCCCCGCCACTGCTTTTGCAAGAAGCGTTTTTCCGTTTCCCGGCGAGCCTACAAGCAGTATTCCGCGCGGTATACGCGCGCCAAGCTTTGTGTATTTAGTAGGATCCTTAAGAAAATCGACGATCTCCTCCAGCTCCTCTTTTTCCTCCTTGGCTCCCGCCACATCTGCAAATGTTACCTTTGACCTGTCGTTCTGGAGCTTTGCGCGGCTCTTTGTAAAGCCTCCGCCGCTGCCGCGTTTGAAAAGACTCATCAGAAGCACGACTATAAGTATGCCCAAAAAGACAACATCTATCATGCTTACAAGCGAAAACCTCTGCTGGTTCGCCTCCACAGAAAGGACTCCGCGCGCCATCTGATCTTCAATATCAGTTCCCGCATCCTCATACAGCGTCTCTACAGACGGTATCTTTGCCTTGCACTCAGTAGTCGACGATCCGTCCTTTATCACAGCGGTAACAGACGTATCGGATAACTCCATGCTTTCGACCTGTTCGTTCTTGATCGAGGCTATAAGATCTGAATATAATATCTCAGGCTGACGGTTTGCCGTGCTGCCTATCAATGTGTACGCTATATATGCTACAGCTATTATCACTATCCATATACCAAATTCCCTGAAAAACTTCCTCAAACGAACACCTCCTTATTCCAATAATGCGAATAATACCTATTTATCCGCAGACAGGTATTATTGTAACACATAATTCCCATAAATTCAATATAAAATCGAAATTTTTATTCCATGATCCGTAAATTTAAAGCGTCTGTCTCGCCTTTTGCCTATTACCCAAGCTATTTTGCCGTCAATTGTCAGCAATCCCACCAAATCACGCTGCTGCCGCGGTATCTTTTCGTCTATCATATAATCCTTGAGCTTTTTTGTACCGCGCATCCCTGTCGGGCAGAAGCTGTCGCCGGTGCGTCGGCTGCGCAGCTCTATCACGCTGTTTTCGATATTTTCGGCTGAAAAGTATTCTGCCCCGTCCGCCTCTTTACCCTCGGCATATTCGACAACTATTTCCGCCTTAAGCTCCGGCACGTATATTTTCTCGCCTATCATTATACGGTACGAAAAGCCATTGTTCTCCGTCTTTACCGCTCCGAACCGGAGCTTTCCGTACTCTATCCTCGCCGCTATGCCGCGCGCGATATCGCACCGTGAGCCGGTGCGGTTTTCCTCAGCAAGCTCTATGACCGAATCTATGACGGCTGACGGAACATCTGACGTAGAGCAGAGCGGCTCTATTGCCATTCTTATTATGCGCGAGCGCAGCGCGCGGTGGAGAGTGTTGAACTTTGCTGTCTCGATCCCGTCATTTCCAAGACGCTCGTATTCCCGCCTTGCCTCGCCGCGTATATAGTCCTCGTCTGCCGCTATTACAGGCGCGTTCCTCGTGACCGTCTGCACAAAACCGGGGTTGAACAGCTGCTCTATCTGAGGAATAAGTATGTTCCTTATCTTGTTGCGGGTATACTCCGTTTCAAGGTTCGTTTCATCTATAACATATTCAAGCGAATTATCTTTACAATACCTCTCTATCTCCGCTCTTGTGACATCAAGCAGAGGACGGATTATTTTTCCGCGCCTGTACGGTATACCGCACAGACCGCTTATGCCGCTGCCACGCATGAAATTCATTAGTATCGTCTCTGCATTGTCATTCCTGTGATGGGCTGTAGCTATGGCGTCTATGCCTTTTTCAGCACAGATCTTTTCAAAAAACTCATACCTGATCTCGCGCCCCGCCAGCTCCTCGCTTATGCCCTTTTCCGCTGCCCTGTCCCTGACGTCTGCCCTGAGCAGATAAAATGGCGCTCCTGCGCGCTCTGCCGCCGCTCTTGAAAACGCCTCGTCACGCTCTGCCGTCTCGCCTCGCAGACAGTGGTTTATATGCGCCGCGCTTACGCTGAAACCGTATTTTTCAGATAGCACACACAGCACGCTCAGAAGCGCTACTGAATCTGCTCCTCCGCTTAATCCCACAAGCACGCTGCCAATATCCGTCATACCGCAGCTAAGCATTGTCTGTTCCGCCTTTTTAAGCATGGATCTTTCCGCCATGATCTTATCTGCCCCCTTTATCTTCTTTCCGGTAGGAATGTGCTCTCTTTTACGCCCATTTTCCACACCAGCTTTTGCTTTGCAAAACAAAACACAGCACAGATGTTAGCCATTAAGTGCTGTGTTTGCATCAAGCCTCCTCGGCTCTGTATTCTATATTCTGGAATTTCGTATATTCGCCCTTGAAGCCCAGCTTGAACGTATCGGTCTCACCGCTTCTGTTCTTCGCTATTATACATTCCGCAAGATCCTTTTCCTCCGGATCCTTGCTGTAATAATAATTTCTAAACAAAAACATTACCATATCGGCGTCCTGCTCAATAGCTCCCGATTCTCGCAGGTCTGAGAGGATCGGTCTTTTTCCTTTCTGCGACTCGCTCTCTCGCTTGAGCTGCGAAAGCGCTATTACCGGTATGTTGAGCTCCTTGGCAAGCACCTTCAAAGACCTCGATATTTCCGAGATCTCCTGCTGACGGTTCTCGCTCCTGCCGCTGCCCTGCATAAGCTGCAAATAGTCTATTACCACCATTTCAAGATTGCGGGTCTGCTTAAGCCGTCTGCATTTCGCGCGTATCTGCGAAACGGTTATTGACGCGCTGTCATCAATATACATCGGCGCCTTTGCTATTGTATCTGCCACATCGCATATCTTTTCCCAGTCCTCCATCTCCATGGTGCCTGTTCTTATCCTGCCGTTGTTTACAAGCGCCTGTGAACATAATATTCTGTTTACTATCTGCTCCTTAGGCATTTCAAGATTGAATATGGCAACTGTCTTGCCAAGATTTATGCTGACATATTCGGCGATATTCACTGCAAACGTCGACTTACCCATACCGGGACGTCCGGCTATGATTATAAGCTCGCCGCCGTGAAATCCGCCGGTACGCTTGTTCAGCTCGTCAAAGCCAGTGGAAATACCTGTTATTCCGCCCTGATTCTGCGCGTTTTTAGCTATGTCCTCATAGCTGAGCTGCAAAATGTCTGAAATATGCACAAGCTCGTTCTGCTCGCGCGCTGAGGATACGTCAAATATCATCTGCTCAGAACGCTCAAGCAGCCTCGACAGCGTGTCGTTTTCATCATACGCCATCTTGGATATGCTGTTAACGCTTTTTATAAGCTGGCGCAGAACGGATTTTTCCTTTATTATTTCCGAATAATACTTTACATGCTGCGTTGTGGGCACGCTCGCTCTGAGCTTTTTAAGATAATCTACTCCGCCCACTGCGTCAAGCTTATTGTTTACCTTAAGCACCTCAGCCACGGTAACAAAGTCTATAGCGCCGTTGTTGTTGAACAGCTCCATTATGGCTTCAAATACAAACTTATTCGCCGTAAAATAGAAATCCTCCGGAGAGAGCACCTCGGCGGCATCGCCTATGCTTGCGGAATCATTCAGGGCGCTGCCAAGCACCGCCTGCTCCGCTTCCATATTAAACGGCAGATCGCGTTCTTCTATAAGCTGACCGCTAATAGCTTCAAGAGGCACCTGATTGCCGTTTTCCTCCATGGTATTCTCCCCCTCTCCGGCAATTTATCCGAATGTATATCGTTTATAATTCTTCTACCCTTACTTTAAGTGTTCCGTTTATTCCTGTATATACCTTAACTGTTACCTCGGTAACGCCAAGCGTCTTTATGCCGTCAGGCATAACGAATTTCTTCTTGTCAAGCTTTATATGGTGCTGAGCTGTAAGCGCCTCAGCCACATCCTTTGAGGTCACCGAACCGAAAAGCTTGCCGTTGCTGCCTGCCTTTGCCTTGATAACGACCTCGATGCTCTTCATTTTTTCAACTATCTGCTGAGCCTCCTCAGTCTCTGTCTTGATCTTATATTCAAGCGATTCCTTTTTGCCCTTTAGCACATTTATATTTGACTTTGTAGCCTCAGTAGCCAATCCCTTTGGCAGCAAGTAATTGCGGGCATAGCCGTCGGATACCTTTACAAGCTGTCCCTTTTTGCCCTGACCCTTTACATCCTGTGTTAATATGACCTGCATAATATATCTCTCCTTTGTTTATTGTCTGTATATAGGCAATTGTGAAACTGTGTTTCACAATTGATCTGGTTATTATTCTATTTTGTGTCGGCAATATATGATCTCACAGCAGCCTCAACACGCTCCGCCGCCTCGTCCACGCTCGCTCCCTTTATCTGCGCTCCCGACACAGTCATATGACCGCCGCCGCCAAGCTTTTCCATTATGAGCTGAACATTTATATCCCCGAGCGACCTCGCGCTGACTCCCGCGCCCGACTCTATAGGATATACTACTATAGAGGCGCGCACCTCGTTGAGGTTGAGCATCTCGTCAGCCGCCTGCGAGGCTATAACCCTCATATTATTATCAGACGTGTACGTTTTTGCAACCGCTATATGCTCCGACACAAGCTGCGCCCTGCCTACTATCTCCGCCTTTTTAGCGTAATCATCCCGTGATGTACTGAACATCTTTCTTACCTCAATAGTGTCAAGACCAAGCTTCCTGAGGTATGACGCTGCCTCAAACGTCCTCACTCCGGTTTTCAGAATGAAGTTTTTCGTATCCATAAGTATTCCAGTATACAGGCACTGAGCCTCCATCTTGGTGAGCTCATCGCCCAGGTTCATGTATTCGAGCAGCTCTGTCGCCATCTCACAGGTAGATGAGGCATAAGGCTCATGATAAACAAGCGAGCAAGGGCTTATAAACTCCGTTGACCGTCTGTGATGATCTATAAGCACTACCTTTTGTATCCTGTCGAGCAGCTTTTTGCACGGCAGCATGGACGGACGGTGAGTATCGAGAATTATCAGCAGTGAATCAGCTGTTATCTCGTCGAGCACCTCGTCCTCGTTAACGAACATGCCGTTATATTCCTCTTCATTTTTAAGCAGGCTGTACATCTTTTCTACCGCCGGAGCGTTGCGCTCATGAACGATATATGGTATTTTTCCCAGCCCTCTGACAGCGCGCTGCAAGCCGACAGCAGCTCCGAAACAGTCGTAGTCGGCTCCGCGGTGTCCCATGAAAAACACGTTGTCGCTGTTTTGTATAAAATCCTTGAGAGCCGACGCTACAGCACGCGCCTTTACGCGCGTGCTGCGCTCATACTCCCTGTTTTTTCCTCCGTAAAATCTGAACTGCGTATCGTCCTTGATACACACCTGATCTCCGCCTCTGCCAAGCGCCATATCAAGAGCATGGCGCGCGCTGATCTCATTGTCGGCTATGCTGCCGCCTGTGCCTATGCCAACGCTTATAGAAAGCGGGAATTTTGCTTCTGCGGCTATTTTTCTTACATCCTCGATCACCGGGAACTTAAGATTGATGTACCTTTCAAGATACTGATGCTCAAATGCCATAAAAAACCTGTCGTTATCTGTCTTTTTTATAACGGCATTTCCGTTTTTAGCCCATGACATTATAGCATAACGTATTTTTGAACAGGTAACGTCCATAGCCTCGTCGTCAGTTTTCTGAGCGTAATCATCATAGTTATCTATATTTATTATAGCTATATCTGTACGCTCATCCTCATACGCCTTTTCAAGCTGCTTTTCTCTTGTTATCTCCTTGAGATAGAAGAAAACCGAATAGTGATCGCCTATCTCATTAGGCTTCATTTTATCCTTTAGCATACACCAATGCACGGAATAAGTATGCGAGTCAAGCTCTGAAACTATATCCCTTCCTGACGGATACTTCAAGACCTCAGACCATTTCAGCTCAGGTATGATATCGTCAAGCACCTCGTCAGGCAGCTTGTTCTCCCTGAATATACAGGCAAACATATCATTATACCATCTTATAGTCCCGTCTATGCTGCACACCGCCATGGGCAGAGGAACGCTCATAAGAGCATTTTCCGATATTCCCATATCGTCCTCAACGATCTTATGCAGATATTTCACTACCTCTTTCCTGCGCCTTGCGCGCAGAAGCAGCACGCTTGCAGCCGATGCTATACCCAGCAGTCCCTCTACTGCCGCCATTGGATATACTCGCATAAACAGCAGTACCGCGGCACATACTATAAGCATGACCGACGCAGCTGCGGCAATGGTAATATATTTGCTCATTGCGCGCGAATATGCTTTTTTCATAACACCCTCCATTCCGCTTTCGCGGATCTAAAACGAGCTTTATCAAAATTGTATTTTATGCCGCTCAGCGGCTTCTGATGTATCTGTTTAGGTCTGACATATCTCGGAATTCCGATTCAAGCACATGTCCGTTCTCCTCTGCGATAGTAAGCAGCTCCGATATACGCGCATCAAGCGTACTGTGAGCAATACCAAGATGCTTTGCCAGTATGTAGTCCATCGCAACTATAGTCGAAATGGAATTTTCAACGCTGCCATAATCGGCAAGCTCGTCATAGTCGGCAAGAGTTCTGTACAGATTCGCAACCTCGGACAATATCTCGCTTTTGATCTCCTCGATAGCCTTGAGATTTGCAGCAATATTCATCAACATGTCCTCCTGTATTGCAGCATATGAATATACATCAAAGCGTAAATCACGGCATTCAAACAAAACGTATTACCGCTGCTACGCTCCTGATTATTCTATCACACAATGCCGGACTTGTCAATAATAACACACAATTTTGAGCGTGGTATTTCACTGCAAAACCGGACAAGATACGCATGTATTCGAGCGCTGCCGCTCCGTATATGTCAGTTTTTACATTAAATTAGTCCCGAAGCTGCCTGTTTACTGATATTTACACCAAAAAGTTTACAGGTGTATTGACAGCTGTAAACTTTATATGTATAATGTTCCTAAGCTAACAATAACGCACATGATAAAGGAGAGCTTTATATGCCAGATATATTGACACAGATAGACAAACTAAAAAAGAAAAAAAACGCCGTGATACTCGCGCACTACTACTGTCCGGGAGATGTTCAGGCGCTTGCTGACTATGTGGGAGACTCTTTTTATCTCGCAAAGATCGCGAAAAGCGTCGACGCGGATATCATAGTATTTGCCGGAGTGCGGTTCATGGGCGAAAGCGCCAAGATACTGAATCCTGATAAAAAGGTGCTCATGCCGGATATGGACGCGGACTGCCCCATGGCGCACATGGCGTCAGCTGAGAAGATCAGAAGCGTAAGGGAGCAATATCCCGATACGGCTGTGGTATGCTACATAAACTCCACTGCTGAGCTTAAATGTCTGAGCGACGTCTGTGTTACCTCGGCTAACGCCGGAAAAATTGTTAAGGCTCTGCCAAACAAGCATATTTTCTTTATCCCCGATGAAAATCTCGGCAGATATGTGGCAGCCTCAGCGCCGGACAAGGAATTTATATTCAATGACGGATACTGCCCTATACATGCAGATTTTGACCCGGACGAGCTTAAAAAGGCTAAGGAGGAGCATCCGAACGCTGTGGTATGCTCTCACCCGGAGAGCCGCTCATGTATACTTGAAAGCTCAGATTACATAGGCTCGACCTCAGGTATAATAAACTATGTAACAGCCTCGGACGCTGAGGAATTCATCATATGCACAGAGGTGGGAATAGACTACGAGCTCACCGTAAAAAATCCCGAAAAGCGTTTCTATTATGTCGGATCAAAATGCGTGTGCAGGGACATGAAGCTCAACACTCCCGAGTCTATTCTTGATGTGCTGAGGACGGAAAAAAATGAGATAATTATAAGCGACGAGATCCGCGAAAAAGCGCTGCGTCCGCTTGAACGCATGCTGGAGCTTGCGCAATAAAGGAGCATTTATGAAGATCACTGCTGATATAGTTATTGTCGGAACAGGGGTAGGCGGGCTGTACTGCGTGCTCAACCTCCCGTCTGACAAGCAAATAATCATGATAACAAAATCCGCCGTTGATGAAAGCGATTCTTTCCTCGCCCAGGGCGGTATATGTATGCTCAAAAACGACGATGATTACGACAGCTATTTTGAGGATACCATGCGCGCCGGGCATTATGAAAACAACAAGGAGTCGGTCGATATTATGATACGCTCATCGCGCGATATAATAGACGACCTCATTTCATACGGAGTGGATTTTCACCGCCGTGAGGACGGATCTCTTGACTTTACCAAGGAGGGCGCGCACTCAACGCCGCGAATATGCTTCCACGAGGACGAGACAGGAAAGGAAATAACCTCGCACCTGCTCAAAGCCGTGCAGGAGCTTGAGAACGTAAAGATCATTGAGCACTGCAAAATGATAGATATAATAGAAGAAAACGGTCGCTGCGCCGGTATAATAGCGCAGCATCCGAACGGATCAATGACCGAGATAGACGCTAAATTCACTGTGCTTGCCACCGGCGGAGTCGGGGGGCTGTTTGAAAATTCCACAAATTATCCTCATCTTACAGCCGACGCTCTTGCTATTGCAATGAAGCACGGGGTGGAGCTTGAAAATATAGACTACATACAGATACACCCAACAACGCTGTATTCAAGAAAGCGCGGCAGACGTTTTCTCATATCTGAATCAGTACGAGGCGAGGGAGCGGTTCTTTTCAACTCACATATGGAGCGGTTCGTTGACGAGCTGCAGCCGCGCGATGTTGTAGCAGCGGCTATCTTTGAGCAGATGAAAAAGGACAACAAGCCGTATGTATGGCTTTCAATGAAGCCCATACCCAAAGAGGATATACTCAGCCATTTTCCTAACATATACAAGCGCTGCCGCGAGGAGGGCTATGACGTTACGCGCGAATGTATTCCGGTGGTTCCGGCTCAGCATTATTTTATGGGCGGCATTAAGGTTGACAGGTATTCAAAAACCTCAATGGACAACCTGTATGCCACGGGCGAGACAGCCTGCAACGGCGTTCACGGCAAGAATCGTCTTGCCAGCAACTCTCTGCTTGAAAGCCTTGTATTCGCAAAGCGCGCCGCAAAGCATATAGCGCAGACATTTGATGATTATGACACTATAACACCCGATATAGATATAGAAAGCTGCCGTGGCTGCGACAGCGATTATGAAAAAACCGTGAAAAAAGAAATAGAAAGGATGAAACAATACCATGAACAGCATAACAATGACACTGAATGTTGACGAGCTTATTATGAGCGCTCTGCGCGAGGATATTTCCAGCGAGGATGTAACAACAAACGCCGTGATGCGCACCGCCGCAAAGGGTACTGTAGACCTCATATGCAAGCAGGACGGAATACTTGCCGGACTTGACGTATTCAAAAGAGTATTCACTCTGCTTGACGCCTCGACAGAATTTGAAATGTACGTAAAGGACGGCGACAGCATAAATCAGGGCGATAAGCTCGGAACTATCACAGGCGATATAAGAGTTCTGCTTTCGGGCGAGAGAACAGCTCTTAACTACCTGCAGAGAATGAGCGGTATCGCGACCTATACAAATTCTCTTGCAAAGCTGCTCGAGGGTACAAAGACAAAGCTGCTCGACACAAGAAAAACGACGCCTAACATGAGAATATTTGAAAAATACGCCGTAAAAGCCGGCGGCGGCTACAATCACCGCTACAACCTTTCAGACGGTATCCTTTTAAAGGATAATCATATCGGAGCGGCAGGCGGAGTTGCAAAGGCTGTTGAGATGGCAAAGGAATACGCTCCGTTTGTTCGCAAGATCGAGGTGGAGACAGAGAACCTTGACATGGTCCGCGAGGCAGTAGAGGCAGGAGCCGATATAATAATGCTTGACAATATGAGCCATGATATGATGAAAGAGGCTATAAAAATAATAGATGGCAGAGCCGAAACAGAATGCAGCGGCAACGTTACTCTCGAAAACGCGGCTGCTCTCGCGGATCTGGGCGTTGATTACATATCCTGCGGAGCGCTTACGCATTCTGCGCCTATACTTGATCTTTCGTTGAAAAATCTTCATGCAGTCTGATATTTAAGGGGTATTTGTTGATGAACTCATCCGAACGATTAAACGAAATACTGAGCATAATATCCGATAGCGCCGCACCCATATCGGGCAGCGCGCTCGCCCGCAGACTTGGTGTGAGCAGACAGATCATTGTTAAAGACATTGCTGCACTCAAGGAGCAGGGCGCGGATATAATATCCACCACAAAGGGATATATTATACATCATGCGCCTAAGCCGGAGCGTGTTTTTAAGGTTGTTCACAAGGATGATGAAATTCGCACCGAGCTTGAGGCTATAATAAGCAGCGGCGGAACGGTCAAGGACGTATTCGTATGGCACAAGATATACGGCAGACTTTCAGCTGAGCTCAATATCAGAACCATGCAGGATATTAACGAATACATCGACAGCCTGAAAAACGGCAGATCCAGCCCACTCAAGAATGTCACAAGTGAATACCACTATCATACTGTATCGGCTGAAAGCGAGGCTGCACTTGACAGCATAGGCAGCGCGCTTGAATCCGTAGGCTTTCTTGTGAAAGACGAGGATTAAAATATTGTTCAATTATATAACATGACAAAAGAGGATGTTGTTTTATGCAGCATCCCTTTTATTTACCTAATATGTTCAATGCTCTATTACAGCAGTTTTTACAACTGTATCATTATAAAAGTAGACATCATATGTTACAGGATCAATCAGCCCATCACACACAAAATATTCATAACCTCCATTTAAATCATTTATATTTTGCGGTTCTCCAAGCAGTAATACTATTTCCTGTTTTGACATACCTGTGATCTCATACTTTTTTTCAAGACTATCTATCATCAAATAGCGGAAACCAGGCGCATTGCTCCATTTATAACTTGAAAAATTATTATAATATATGTAAACAGCAGATACCGCGATAAAGCACAAAATAAGCGTTATAACTGAGGAAACAATAAGAAATAATGGGTATTCCCACACCTCTTTCAGTTTTCTTCTAAATATTATCAGCAATATCAGGTTAATCAAAATAAACCAGATAACAACTTGCTCAGCATTAATATATATCAATGTTTTTATAAAAGAGCTATATGTAAGTATTATTAATGCGAACCCTCCAAAAGCTGTCCAAAAAGCCAATAGTATTATGATAAAAAAGACTGTCGCGGCATATTTCAAAAAAGCTTTTACTTTTTCAGACATTAGAAATTCATTTCGCCATTTAAAAAAAATTTTTGACACTACGCCTCCAACCAAAGCGCCCGCTGTATTAAGTATGAGATCATCAAGCTCGCTAACACCTGTTCCGAATATATACTGCATTATTTCTATAATAAGAGACAAAACAAATCCAGACAATACCGCTATATACAGTCTGCATTTTTTAACGCCGCATATATATGCGCCCCAAGGCATAAACCACAATATATTCCCGATAAACAGATAAAGAAATCTTATAAAACTCTGCTCTGACACCGCTATGAGATCCGCAAACGGAATAAAATTTATTTCTCCGCTTAATAATTCTTTTTCACCAAAACTGTTCCTCAATACGGTAATACGCAAAAGTATCAGTATATACGCAATAAACAGTATATCAACAATAACTCCTCTACTATAACGCTTCCTATTTGCCATAATTATCCTCATAATTGTACATAATAGCAGATAACTTCTTAATTTTAACTCAATTCAATACTTTAGTTACACTATAAGAGAAAAAATCTCTTACATTTTTATTATTAAAACCTTTATTCTTCTCTGAACTCCAGAATATCAGCTGGCTGACAATCAAGCAACTTGCAGAGCTGATCAAGAGTTGAAAACCGTATCGCTTTGGCTTTATTATTTTTCAGAATAGATAGATTTGCAGGTGTGATTCCCATTTTATCGGCAAGCTCCATCAATCCTATTTTTCTCTTTGCCATCACAACATCGAGGTTTACAATTATCGCCATATTATCACACCGTCCAATCATTTTCTTCTTTATATATGATAGCCTGTTTAAAAATATCCTTTAATGTCAGGCAGAACAACGCTGCAATTATAAAAACACATACAATAACAACTGTCGCAATCGAAAATATAACAAAGCTTTTTACTATATATATCAATGCGATGACCGTACAAGAAACAGCCATACGATCAAAATGTCTGATATTATCCCATACAAACGGATTACCTGCAATAAGCGTTTTGAACATACATTTAAAATTATATAATATGTATACAGCTAAAACCCCACTCAAAAACAATACAGCTATCATAAACGCCCAACTGTCTTTATCATAATTATACTGCATATTCAATATCTTCCCCCAGAGCGGTATGCCCGCTACACATATTATCCCTGCATAAAAAAATATATCAACTACTGTTTTTGTTAGCTTTCCTATGCCTGATCTCAGCATATCCTACAACTCCTTTGCATTTATTATCATAATGATTATACCATGCGTTTTTTATTTTGTCAATAAATATTTATTGATAAACAATAAATATTTATTGTTTTTATTATTATATTTTCTTACCACAAAAAAAAGAACAGAACTGATATTTTACCGTTCTGCTCTCTTGAAAACTATTTATTATTGTTTTATAACAAATTTGGGGTACTATTGTTTATTATACTGACTGATAATATCCACTCCTGCCATCAAAAACACCGAAAAAAATCTTATTTATCCAGCTCAGCGAATCTGCTCTCATTTTCCTCAAGTCCAGCCATGATCGAGTCTACCCATTGTTTTTTAGCCTCGGGCACGTTTTCAACCTTGAACATAGGTCTGTAATTTATTATGACCTTGTGTTTTGATCTATTCCTGAGCGGCTTCCAAAGTATTGCCACCGGCTGTATATATGTATCGTTCTCCTTAGCAAAATAAAACGCGCCTGTCTTTGCCGGAAGCAGCGGACGCCTTGCCGGACTCTTGTTCGTTGTGCCCTCCGGGAATATTCCGATATTGCGCTGATTTTCCATATAATAGTTGAGCATGTTGACAGAATCTGTGGATTTACCATCACGGTCTATCGGCACAGCGCCCAATCCCTTGAACATGAACAGCGTAAGCTTTCTTAATATACCGTTTTTGCTGTTATTGAATATACTGTCCTCGCCTGTAAAAAACCTCTTTAGCGCTGCCCAGTGTATAACATCTCCTGTAGACGCTATCACGAAATACGGATCCATTGTACTTCTGTGATTCGGAGCATACACCTTTGCTATTTTCCTGTCGATGTTATCTTTGTTAAGAATGATCGGTCGGTACTTTATCTTAACAATAGGTCTACCTATAAATCTTACAAGTCTGTAAAAACATTCAG
>CALXSS010000062.1 GCA_944391225.1 uncultured Clostridia bacterium | reverse complement strand
AGTAAGGTTTTCTGTGGTTTTTCATATTTTACTTTACACTATCTACGATCTTTCATAAAATCACGATTTTCTTGACTCAAGCCAGATTATAAGCACCGAGACATCTGCAGGTGATACTCCCGAGATCCTCGACGCCTGTCCCAGTGATTTAGGTCTGATCTTCTCAAGCTTTTGTCTTGCCTCAAGCCTCAGACCGTATATAGCGCCGTAATCTGTATCAGCCGGAATAAGGCGCGCCTCCATTTTCCTGAACTGCTCCGCCTGCGAAAGCTGCCGCTTTATATATCCCTCATATTTGAGCTTTATCTCCGCTTCCTCACACACAGCGTCCGGCAGCTCCGGTCTTTCAGGATCCGCCGGGGCAAGCTTTTCATAATCCAGCTCCGGTCGCTTTAACAGCTCTGAAAGCCTGATACCTGTTTTTATCGGTGATGATCCGTATTTTTCAAGCACAGGGTTTGCGGCTGATGGCGGAACGGTAAGAGAGCTTATGCGCTTTATCTCCTTTTCCACCATTTCAAGCTTATTCAAAAATGCGCTGTATCTCTCCTCGCTTATAAGCCCTACCCTGTAGCCAATAGGCGTCAGGCGCTCATCGGCATTATCCTGGCGCAGCAGCAGACGATATTCTGAACGCGATGTCATCATTCTGTACGGCTCATTCGTACCCTTTGTCACAAGATCGTCTATAAGCGTTCCTATATATCCATCTATGCGCTGTAATATCATAGGTTCTTCGCCCTTGAGCTTAAGAGCCGCGTTTATGCCTGCCACCAAGCCCTGTGCGGCAGCCTCCTCATATCCCGAGGTGCCGTTGAACTGTCCGGCTCCGTAAAGTCCGCTCACGCCTTTAAATTCAAGCGTGGCGTAAAGCTCAGTTGGATCGCAGCAGTCATATTCTATCGCATATGCGCTGCGCATTATCTCACAATGCTCAAGCCCCTTTACGCTTCTGTACATTTCAAGCTGAACGTCCTCCGGCAGGCTTGTTGAAAAGCCCTGCGCATACATCTCCTTAGTGTCTATCCCCATTGGCTCTATAAACAGCTGATGGCGCGGCTTTTCATGAAAACGCACCACCTTGTCCTCTATTGACGGACAGTATCGCGGACCTACGCCCTCCACATGTCCGCCGTACATTGCGCTGCGTTCAAGGTTATCCATTATTATTGAATGCGTCTTTTCATTCGTATATACAAGATAGCAGTTTACTTTATTTTCTCCCGGTTCTTTTGTTTCAAAAGAAAACGGTATTATCTTGTCGTCGCCTGTTTCAAGCTCCATTTTATCATAATCAAGAGTATCAGCATGCAGTCTCGCCGGAGTTCCGGTCTTGAACCTGCGCAGAGTTATGCCCAGCCTTTCAAGATTTTTTGAAAGCTCGTTTGCCGGAAACATTCCGTCAGGTCCGCTCTCTCTTGAATAGCTTCCTATCAATATCTTGCCCTTAAGATAGGTTCCGCTCGCAATTATAACAGCTCTTGTTCGGTATTGAATTCCAGTATGCGTTACAACTCCGCAGACTGCTCCATCCTCTGTCAGTATATCCACTATCTCAGCCTGCTTTACCTGAAGATTTTCCTGCTCCTCAACGCGGCGCTTCATCTCCCTGTGATACGTCATACGGTCTATCTGAGCGCGCAGAGAATGCACCGCCGGTCCCTTGCCGCGGTTTAGCATCTTCGATTGTATAAACGATGCGTCCGCCGCCCTGCCCATCTCGCCTCCAAGCGCGTCTATTTCCCGCACAAGGTGTCCCTTTGCTGTACCGCCTATGCTTGGATTGCATGGTAAGTTTCCAATAGCGTCAAGACTTATTGAAAACATAACTGTTTTCATCCCCAAACGAGCTGCTGCCAGAGCAGCTTCCACCCCGGCATGTCCTCCGCCTATCACAGCTACGTCATATTCACCTAAAATCATATTTGTACCTCACAACTAAAATGCGGAGCCGAAGCCCCGCACCGGTTATTTATTAGATTTCTTCTATCTTTTCAGATCCCTCTTCCGGTTCATCCTCGAGATAAGTTATCTTTGCCTCATTCTTATTATTTGCTTTCTTAACAGCCTTTATGTTCTTTTCAATAACGCGGGACGCATAGAACTCAAACGGATATCTGAAAAACATTATTCCAAGTATAATATAAAGTATTATGCTCAGCATCGGATTACCAATAGTCATGAACATTATCATTATAATGCCCATTGATATCGCTGTAAGCAGCACGCTCATAGGCAGCTTGGCAAGAGTCATCATTGCAGACGCCTTCAAAAGCTCGCCAAACTTGCAATCATATGTAACCATTATCTGATATACATACATATGCATCATCATATACAGGAACATCACAACTACTGTAAAATACTGTATCATACTAAACAGCGTAGACATGCCGCCCTGCATCTGCTGCGCAAAAGACCTATAAAACGAAATAGCATTTGAACCAAGTAGTATAACTACAATATCAAGCACAAGCATTAAAAGTGAGTACTTAAGATTTTCCTTGAACTTGTCCCATCCGTCGCTTAATATCCATGCATGCTCACCACGGGTATAGCAGCGCATTATATATGCGTATGAAGCCGATGCAGGACCCGATCCGAAAAAGTTAAATAAAATCATAGTGACCATTGAAGAAAACAGCAAATAGAAATACTGCATTGATGCCGCCGCTTCCTCCTCAGTTCCGCCAATGCTCTCTACCGTCAGCTCAATAAGCTTGTCTGCTCCAAAAGCAATAAGTATAAATCTTGAAAGTATAAAGTAACACAACAAAAGATAAGGCAAGCTTACAAGCGCGTAAAGCATGTTAGTTCCAAGTATCTTTGTGAACTTCTGTATGATAATATCTACATAAAGGAAAAAACCACGCTTTTTTTTCGCGTTCTTGCTTACTCCCGGTCCCTCTTTCATGTAGTTACCGCCAAATATGCCCATTTAATACACCTCTGTTTTCTTAATTTTTACCGCGGTTTCTTATAACAAAAATCGCTATCAGCAGTCCGAGGCAGACAACATCTCCCACAAGACCCACTATAGTCAGTATAGTATGCATTAGAAACACCACCTTGTATATTCTGTATGCAAAATACCGCCTTTTTGCAATTAAATATATTGTAACATATTTTGAGTCTCAATACAATAGTTTTTTATTGATTTTTTGATATTATTTTATTGAAATATAACAATAAACAAGGAGCTATATCAGACAAAACATTTGATATAGCCCCTTAAAACAGATTATTATATCTTAGTCAATATAAAACATTGTTCTTCTGATCTATTATTAATCAGAACTTGCTCCTCTTTACATATGATGTGTGAAGCAGACGATGTGCTCTATGTCTGCCAGGAGCGTCAAAGTACTCATCATAGAGCATCTTAATAACTGGACTCTCATGCGATTTTCTGAGCTTCATCTTCTTATCTGCGTCATAAAGCGCTTTTGCCCTGAGCCTCTTAAGATCCACATAGTTACGCACGCTGTCGCCCTGTATAGGCTGACCGCCGCCGTTTATACATCCGCCCGGACATGCCATTACCTCAACAAAATCATACTTCTTTTCGCCTGAATTTATTGAATCAAGCAGCTTTCTTGCATTAGCAAGCCCTGATACAACCGCTACCTTAAACGTCTTGCCACCAAGAGTATAGCTTGCCTCCTTGATCCCGGCAGTACCGCGCACCTCCTTGAAATCTATCTTCTTATTAGAATCACCGTCCAAAACATCAGCGGCGGTTCTGAGCGCTGCCTCCATAACTCCGCCGGTTGCACCGAAAATAGCGCCCGCTCCGGAAGCTATGCCAAACGGATTGTCGAAATCCTCATACGGCAGATCATTGAATTTAATACCTGCGCCTTTGATCATCTTTGCAAGCTCACGCGTAGTGAGAGATACATCTACATCATTAAAATTGAATGTATTCTCCTCTTCGCGGGTACACTCGAATTTCTTTGCAGTACATGGTATTATACTTACTACATACATATCCTTAGGATTTATGCCTTCTTTATGAGCGTAGTATGACTTTAGCACTGCACCGAACATCTGCTGCGGTGATTTACACGTTGACAGATTAGGAATGAACTCAGGATAATAATGCTCCACAAACTTTACCCAGCCAGGGCAGCAGCTTGTGAACATAGGCAGGGTTTCAAGATTCTTGATTCTCTCTATAAACTCCGTTGCTTCCTCCATTATTGTAAGGTCGGCTGTAACATCCATGTTGAACACGCTGTCAACACCAAGACGACGAATAGCCGCAACCATCTGCCCCTCAACATTGGTGCCGATAGGTCTATCAAAGCACTCGCCAAGAGTTGCTCTGATAGACGGAGCGGTAAATACAACTACCTTCTTCTTCGGATCCGCAATAGCGTCCCATACCTCGTCGATATTGCTCTTTTCGTTGAGAGCGCCTACAGGACATGCAACTATACACTGACCGCAGCCTACACACGGAGCTTCTGCAAGGCTCTTTTCAAACGCGCAGTCTATATGTACCTTGTAGCCTCTGCCTATCTCACCGATAGCGCCTATGCCCTGTATTTTTGTACAAGCGGCTGTGCAGCGGCGGCAAAGAATACATTTGTTATTGTCTCTTATTATATACGGAGAATGATCGTCTACCTCATACTGGATCTCCTCCTGAGCGAATCTATCCTCATCAACTCCGTAGTCGAATGAAAGCTTCTGTAATTCACAGTTGTTTCCGCGCACACACGAAAGACATTTCTTGTGATGAGTAGACAGTATCAATTCGATCGTTGTTTTTCTTGACTCACGAACTGCCGCTGTGTTTGTGAATACCTCCATTCCCTCCTCAACAGGGTACACACATGAAGGGATCAATCCGCGTCTTCCCTTGACTTCAACAACGCACACGCGGCATGAGCCTATGCAGTTGACATCCTTTAAATAGCAGAGCGATGGTATTTCAATATTTACCTCTTTTGCGGCCTGGAGTATGGTATATCCCTCCGGAACGCTTACGCTCATACCGTTGATCTTTAAGTTTACCATATGTTCCAAACCTCCTTATTTCTTAACGATCGCGCCAAACTTACAGTTACGCATACAGAGTCCGCACTTGATACATTTCTTTCTATCTATAACATGCGGCTTCTTAGGCGAGCCTGAGATAGCGTCAACAGGACAATTGCGCGCACAGAGAGTACAGCCCTTACATTTATCAGGCAGGATCTGATATTTGAGAAGATCCTTACATACGCCTGACGGACATGTCTTATCCTTGACATGGGCAATATACTCATCCTCAAAATAGTACATTGTAGAAATAACGGGATTTGGTGTAGTCTGACCAAGAGCACAGAGCGATGTTGATTTCATATGAGCGCAAAGCTCCTTGATCTTGTCAATATCCTCAAGCTCAGCCTGACCCTTTGTTATTTTATCTATGAACTGATAAAGACGTCTTGTTCCGATACGGCATGGAGTACATTTTCCGCATGATTCATCAACAGTAAATTCAAGGAAGAATTTAGCTATATCGACCATACATGTATCCTCATCCATAACTATAAGACCGCCTGAACCCATCATTGAGCCGAGCGCCATAAGATGCTCATAGTCGATAGGAACATCGATATGGCAAGCCGGTATACATCCGCCTGACGGGCCGCCCGTCTGTGCAGCCTTGAACTTTTTGCCATCAGGCACGCCGCCGCCTATCTCCTCTACTATTTCGCGCAGCGTTGTACCCATTGGCACCTCAACAAGACCTACGTTTGTTATCTTTCCACCCAATGCAAATACCTTTGTTCCCTTTGAGGTCTCGGTTCCCATGCTTGCGAACCACTCCGGACCGTTCAAGATTATCTGACAGATATTTGCGTATGTTTCAACATTATTCAGAATAGTCGGCTTACCAAAAAGTCCCTTTACTGCCGGGAACGGCGGACGCGGACGCGGCTCTCCTCTATGTCCCTCTATAGAGGTCATAAGCGCAGTTTCCTCACCGCAGACAAACGCACCTGCGCCAAGACGCAGCTCAACACGGAATGAAAAATCTGTTCCAAAAATGCCGTCACCTAAAAGTCCGTATTCCTCAGCCTGCTTAATAGCAATCCTTAATCTTTCAACTGCTACCGGATACTCTGCACGAACATAGATATATCCCTTATCAGCGCCTATTGTATAGCCGGCTATCGCAATAGCCTCAAGTATAGTATGCGGATCGCCCTCAAGGATAGATCTGTCCATGAACGCGCCAGGGTCGCCCTCGTCAGCGTTACAGCATACGTATTTCTGTTCATTTTCCGATGCCTTGGCAAACGCCCACTTTCTTCCTGTAGGGAATCCGCCGCCGCCTCTGCCTCTCAGACCCGACTTTAACAAAACGTCTATAACATCATCAGGCGACATGCTTGTGAGCACCTTTGCAAGAGCCTGGTATCCGCCTGTTGCTATGTATTCCTCAACATCCTCCGGATCTATGACGCCACAGTTTCTAAGAGCTATTCTGAGCTGTTTTCTATAGAAGTCAGTCTCATCAAGAGCCTTTACTGTTCCGTCCTCGCTTACCGTCTGCTCATAGAGCATTTCCTTTACTACCTCACCGTTCTTGAGGTGCTGTTCAACTATTCTCGGTATCTCGTCCGGAGTTACTCGAGCATAGAATGAGCCTTCCGGATATACTATCATTATCGGTCCAAGCGAGCAAAGACCAAAACAGCCTGTTCTTACTATCTTTACATCATTCTCAAGTCCGTTCTTTTTTATCTCCTCTTCAAGAGCTGATATTACATTCTTACTTCCTGATGAGGTACAGCCTGTTCCGCCGCATACAAGTACCTGATACTTATATCCGCAGTTTTTCGGCGTTTCGCTTCCGTGATGACGGCGCATTTCTATAAGATCCTGCTTTTTAGCGCGGATTTTATTAAGTTCGTCTATTGTAAGCATTTATTTCCCTCCTACTTTTTTCTTTTCTTCGATTCGTGATGCTTTGATATGTATTTCTGCAATATACCGTCGATCTGGTCTACAGTCATTCTGCCGTATACATCGTCATCCACCATCATTGCACAGGGGAAAGACCGCACGCGCCTACGCAGCGGCATGAATCAAGTGAAAATACACCGTCGGGAGTACACTCGCCGACCTTGATCTCAAGCTTTTCCTCCAAAGCCTCAAGTATCTTATCGGCACCCTTTACATAGCAGGCTGTTCCAAGACAGATGCTTATTCTGTGCTCACCCTTTGGATTCAATGAAAACTGGGAATAAAATGTTACAACACCATATACCTCGCTCAGCGAAAGACCGAGCATATCAGCTACGATAGTCTGAACCTCAATGGGAAGGTATCCGTAGATTTCCTGTGCCTTCTGCAATACAGGCATGAGCGCTCCCGGCTCATCCTTTTCCTGCAGTATGAAATCACGGAGTTCGTTTTCCTGTGTCTTTGTACCCTTAAACGGTACAACAGGCTTTTTATACATGTGCGTTCCTCCTAATTTGTTTAGTTCGGACAGCTTTGCCGCTGTCATTTGTTTTATAAGATAAATGTATTAAACATATAATACGCTATTTTAATTATAACATTATTTTCATTAATTTTGAAGTGTTAAACTGCAAAGCATTATTATGTTTTTCTTGTGAATTATGCACTAACAATCAGTAATAGTTATTATTTTATCAATAAATATTATCAAACTTAATATTGATTTTTTGTAAAAAATGTAGTATAATATCTGTACAGGTCAGAGCATTTTTAAGTATATCATATAGCGCTGCTGGCGCTCAGCTCAAGGAGGCGTTCTTATGTTCGGTAAAAAGCCACAAAAGACAGTATTTGATATGAAGCTATACCGCCCGGTCATTATGTCAAGCATTTGCACAGGAGAGCAGACGGCAGGCTTCAAAGAAATATCGACAGGAAAATTCATCGGAGTAGAGGCTATACGCTCACAGGAGGATCTTAAGAGATTCTGCGTGGAATACGGTATTGAGCTGCAGGATATAAAAAAGGAATGGTAGTTCGATCAAAGCACCGCATACTTGTAAATATTGCTCATAAAAAACACACATATGCCATCTTACAGCATATGTGTGTTTTATTAGTTTTACCAGTTAAAATAAGGTCCTCCGCCTCCGGCTACCGGTTTTGAATGCAGCTCCTCGGTTGCTCCTGTAGACAGATTTATCCTGCACAGAGTTGCATCATTATAGTTTTCGTAATTATATACAGAATAATACAGGTATCCGCACGCCATTCCACCGTCTATGTAAGCATCAGATGCCAGCAATCTGCTCTCACCCTCGTCCGTGATCATATACAGATTTCTGTCATCAGTATAGAACACTGTGTCGTTATATATCGCAATATATCCCGAATAATCGCTTTTTGCAGAACCGCTGTATGTATTTCCTGCTGCAGTATAGCTCGGAACTGTTTTCTCGCTCTGCTCCATCGTTTTCAGATCTATTGCCGTAACCTTTCTTGATGTTCCATAATACAAAACATCATCATCTATAATGAACATTCGGTTGCCGACACTATAGCCTGTTACAGGATCGCTTATCATATCCGCTAAAAGCTCGTTTTCAGTCCAGTCAGTCTTGCATCTGTAGAGCCATGTACTGTAATCACTTGTCCCGCCCTCTGATACTATATAATATACATATCCATCATAATAACAAAAGCTTGCTATCGATCTATCGGCAGGTGTTTCTATAGGCAGATACTCACAGGTAGGAATATTGTTCCTCGCACAGTATATCCTCCCGTTAACCTCGCCTATAACTGAAGAAAATGTAATTCCGTCAGTCTCGCTCAATCTTATATCCCCATCGCCAAAAATGATAGGATATGCGCCATTACTGTCACTTGCTCCGTTTATGTCAAACGCGTATTCCATAGCATCTGTAAGCGTCATATAATTATTATTATCATCCTTTGTTATAAGTCCGTTGCATACAGACATGATCATATTCTGATTATATTTTGTTTCTATGCTGTCTGAATTTCCCACAACAGCCTCAGCGCCCTTGCCCAAAAAGCTGTTCACCAAATAGGTGTCCTTGCCGGTTTCACAAGCTCCCAAATATATAAATGAGTTTTCAAGCGATCCGATGTTATCGTCTATATATTTATATGTTACCGCAATTCTGCCAAGGTTTGTGCATACGATGCTTCCGCTAAGATAATCCACTGTATATTTTGCATTTTTTATATAGTATATAGGGTCAAGCAAGAACGCTTCTTCATCAAGCGGTACACCTGTAACAAGAAATGAATGTGTCTTTGTATTATATCCTCCGTGCCCGTGCCACAGTATCACCTGATTTTCACCAAAGTTCTTGATAGTGTCAAGAGTGACCTGTTCATCATCGTAATTATTCACAAAGCTGTATTCGTCAAGCTCTGAGGCTATTTTTTTCTGCGCTGCCGTCAGTAGCTCTCTCGCCGCGCTCATGGTCACCGCTATCCGGTCTTTCCTCAAGATACCAGGTGTTGAACGGCTGCAGCGTTGTGATGGTCATATCTGTTCCACCCAGATCTACACCCTCTTCCTCCGGAAGATATACATACTCTATACCACTGCTCAGCTTGATCCACACAGTTCCGCTGTTATTTGAATAGTCTGTCACTATTCCTTCATTCTTAAGTGATTCAGCAGCAGACTCCACCGCGCTAAGAGCGCTGTCTATATTTTCAGGATCAATATATCCGCTGCTTTCCTTATATTGATCGGCTGCATGTTTGACCTCATTGTCGAGCTCAAACATACCGGAAAAATCATCCCTTGAAAGCATATTGCCATACAGCCTTGACACTCGGTATGCCAGTATTATCGCCTGCTCACAGGTGGTGTTTGCTTTCGGGTCGATGCTGTTAAGAGAATCTACTCCCTGCATTATACCGTTATCAAACATAAAGCTGACAGCAGAGAGCGCCCAATCGGATATTTCAGACTCATCCGGGAAAGAGCAGCTTTCATATACGCTCACGTCCTCATCCTCGACAGCCTTATCTATCATTCTGACAAGCATTACCGCTATCTGCTCTCTGGTGACAAGATCGTCAGGCGCAAACACTCCGTCTCCGTAGCCGTCAACTATACCTATCGAAGCCGCCTTTATGATCTCCGGATTATCAGTATCCACAAATGTTACCTCAGTCTCGCCTGTATACTCTCCGCCCAGAAAAGTATACGTGAGCATAACTGTTTCACAAAATTCCTCTCTTGTTATACTTTCCTGATAGCTGCCCATTACACTTTGGGGTACAAGTCCTGATTCCAGCGCTGAATTAACTTCATCAGCAGCCCAGTCACTTGGAGACTGCGCATAAGTAAAAGATGGGATAAAAACCTGAGCAGCAATTATAAGGGCTGTAAAAGCCGCTAATCTCTTTTTCATATATACCAACTCCTATTAACTATTTCCTCATAACCATTTATAATACTGTAAGCAGCATTACATATCAATTATCATCTGCTTGTAGATAAGCTCCTCAAATCCCCACCGTTTATACGCTTTTATAGCTCCTGCATTATCCGGCATCACCTCAAGCCTGAAACGCTTTGCATCAGGATAGCTCTTTTTTACAAACCCGAAAAATTCGCTCGCATATCCTCTGCCGCGGCAGCAGTCCTTTATAAACAGATCTATAATCATAACGCACATACCGCCTATCTCAGACTCGTAATACTGTGAAATGTATGAATAACCCACAGTCGAACCGTTATCGTCTCTAAATATATACCCCTCAAAAGTCGGGAAATCTGATATTGCAGTGTCAAAGACATCATTGAGCTTTTTATCATCGGCTGTATGCGATACAGCGTCCGAGCTGTAAAATTCACGCGACATTTCGATTATATCGCATCGATCGCTTTCTTTCATTTTTTCTATATTCATTCTGACCACCCAGCATTTTAAGTTGATTAATTTCACTTTTAATATAATTATATAGATACATTTAAAGGCAGCCTTTCAGCCGCCTTTAAATTATGAGTTCATTAATAAATATTGGATTTTGCCTATCTGTTATACAGGCAATTGATAGCTTTCCGATTTCTTGTAGGGGCAGATATTATCTGCCCGCATCCCCACCGTGCTAATGACTGGCGGATACTATCCGCCCCAACGAGCCCAACATTTTAATATGAACCAAATTATGTATTATCCGCCTATCTGGCATTTCAAGCCCGATTTTTCTGCAGCATGCAGGAGCATTTCCATATACTCCTTGCTCATAGGCTCTATGGAGCGCATAGAGTAATCTCTGCTCAAGCCCTCATACTTGCCCTGTCCAAGTCTGTGATAAGGGAGCAGGTGCAGCCGCTCAACCCCAGGCAGGCGCGCCGCAAACTCAGCTATTGCCATTATCTCCTCAGGAGTATTATTGAAGGTCGGTATTACCGGTACTCTGATTATAAGCTCTACATCTGACTTTGCAAACTTCAGAGCGTTCTCATGTATCAGCTCATTAGGAACACCCGTAAACTCGCGGTGCTTATCGCTGTTCATATGCTTAATATCCATAAGAACATGATCTGTATAAGGTATATACCTTTCTATAAGCTCCCATTTCTGAAAACCGGTCGTCTCTATCGCGGTATCATAGCCAAGGTCCTTGCAGCCATGCAAAAGATGCGGTGCAAAATCAGGCTGCATAAGACATTCTCCGCCCGAGAGCGTTATGCCGCCGCCGCTGCGCCTGTAATAAAACTCGTCTGTTATAAGACGCGGCAGCAGTTCCTCAACTGTGACATCCTCGCCCATCGTTTTCGGAGCGCCGTTTACTTTCATGACTTCTATTTCTCTGTGCTGACCTTCAGGATTGCAGCACCATCTGCACCTAAGAGGACAGCCCTTCAAAAACACGATCGTTCTGATACCGGGACCGTCATGTATAGAATAACGCTGTATATCAAATATGCGTCCTTTTGCTTTTAAATAATCCATTGCATATCCTTTCTGCTGCTGATCAGAAGGTCTGCTCCGTTCTATTGATTATATCATCCTGCAGCGATTTTGAAAGTGTTGTAAACAGAGCGCTGTAGCCTGCAACGCGGACCACAAGAGACTTGTAATTCTCCGGATGCTTCTGAGCATCAAGCAAAGTCTCACGGTCGACAACATTGAACTGCATATGCATGCCCTTCTGATCAAAATATGCGCGGATATACGATACAAAGTTCTGCAATCCCTCAACCCCGCTGAGCGCGCTTGGATGAAACTTCTGGTTATACAGCGTTCCATTTGATGCTATCGCATGATCGAGCTTTGCTACTGAATTCGCCGCGGCAGTCGGACCATATATATCATAGCCTCCGCGCGGACCGACACCGTCAGCAATAGGAGTATTGGCATATCTTCCATCGGGAGTAGCTCCGGTCTGCTCGCCCAGCGGCACATTTGCCGATACAGGATACAATCCCGCCTGGAAAATTCCGCCTCGCGGATTCCTGTACTTTTCAAGCTCCTTTGTATATATGTAAGCTACCTTACGTGCAAACAGATCTACCTCTTCAATGTCATTGCCATATTTAGGAACAGCGTCTATATCATCATGCAGCTTTGCAAACTTATCTTTCTGCTCCTGTGTGCAAACGCCGTCAAGGAACATTTTGAATATTCCGGCTATTATATTCTCATCTACCTTCTTGCCCTCCTTGGTAAGGGTCTTTACTGCATCCTGAGTGGCAGCCTTGGCAGCCTTTGGTGTAAGACCATGTCCAAAGTTAAGAGCAAGAGCCTCCTTTATTTCCTGTAATGTGTACTTTTTCTGCTCGTACACAAGCTCCTTGATAGCATACAGTCCGTCTGTCATATTCGCTATACCAAAGCCCTGAGGTCCGGTGAAATTGTAATGTGCTCCACCCTGCTCAATTGTTTTGCCCTCTTTTATACAGTCGTCTATGATCGCTGATACAAACGGCAACGGACATCTTTCAGCATGAGCAACGTCTATAGCGTTGTTCGCATTTACCATCATCTTGACCTGATAATCAGACTGTTTTTTGTAAGCGTCGAACAGATCATCAAAGGTGGTGAAATCGGATACATCACCAGTCTCAAGTCCGACCTTTACGCCCTTGTCATAGCCGTTTGAGAATACGAGCTCCAGCGGACGCAGCATATTAAAGAATGCAGCATCGTGCCAGCCATGTGTTTTTCCCGGAGCCTGAGGCTCTACACAGCCGATTATGTTATATGATCTCGCATCCTCAAGAGTAACTCCTCTTGACATCAGCGATGGGATTATTACCTCGTCATTGTAATATGCCGGAAGTCCTATTCCCGTTCTTGTAAGCTCTGCGCACTTAAGCAAAAACTCATTCGGCGTTCCGTTCCAAACTCTTACCGAGAATGACGGAGCCGGAAGTCTTGTGTGCATGGAAGCCTGAATACACAGGAATGAAAGATCATTTGTAGCGTCCCTGCCGTCAGCTGTCTGTCCGCCCGCACAAAGATTCTGGAACAGGCTGTAGCCTGCAAATCCCTCTGCTGATGCGGCGTCTCGCGCCTTATTAAGGTCATTGAGCTTGATCCATATACAGTCAAGCAGTTCCTGGGCAAATTCACGCGTTAACGTTCCCTCGTATATACCGCGCTCATACAACGGATACATATACTGGTCAAAACGACCCGGTGAGATCGAATGACCGCTCGATTCAAGCTGAATGACCTGCTGTATGAACCAAAACGCCTGACATGCCTCATAGAAATCCTCTGCCGGATTCTCAGGCACTCGTGCACAGTTTTTGGCTATACACATAAGCTCACGGCGGCGCGCCTGATCAGCGCAGCTTTCAGCCATATCCATAGCAAGCGCAGCATATCTGTGCGAATATGTAATGACCGCCTCGCATGAGATCTTCATAGCCTCAAGCAGCTCATGCTTTGTGGTATAATCAGCGTCATATACGTTCATTGACTTAAGCTCATTTTCGATCTTCGCTATAACGCCCTTAAGTCCTATATTTATCACTTCATCATATTTAACTGTAAAGTGACCTACGCCATTATAAAAATAATTACCCGGCGTAAACATATTGTGCTCGACCGAACGAATAGCCTCGGGAGCCATATATGCTGTTGCAAGCTCGCTTGTTGTTTTTCCCTTCCAGTACGGGAAAACGCTTCTAAGCGCTGCCTTAGTTTCCTCGGACACATAGAATGGATCCGCCTCACGTTCCGAAATTGTGTCAAGCTCAGCCTCAAGCCACTCAAACGAAAACTCAGGATATACCTGACAGCTGCGAGGCGACTTTGTAGATGAGCCAACTATAAGTTCTCTACTGCGTATGGTTATCGGTATATTCTCCAGAATATGCTTGAATGACAATGCACGGCGCATGACCATAGGCAGATTTTCTGTTTTCTTGTAGCTTTCGGTAAGAAGCACAGCTCTGTCAGCCTCTACCTCCGGCATCTTTGCAAATAACTCCTCACGAAGATCCTTGATACGATCTGTCATAGGAATGTCGGTAGTATTAAATCTTTTCACTTCAGCACCTCCACGGTCACCGTATTTTGCGGTAAACTCCTCCGATTTTCTCTATATATAGCATTATAACACATCTCTCTTATTATTTCAACAGTTTTAACAAAAATATTTCTTCAATAGGACCATGATTTATACATTGCAAAACGCAGTATTTACACATAAGCGAACGTATAAGTCCGTAGCAGCGTTTCCTATACAAAATATTTCATACCCGAGTTTGACACTTAAAAAGAGAAAAAACAGCCTGTATATAGCACAGTGGTGCCGTTTACAGGCTGTTGAGAT
>CALXSS010000061.1 GCA_944391225.1 uncultured Clostridia bacterium | reverse complement strand
GGTGTTCAAATGTTAGCCAAAGAGCTATTCGGAGAAATATGCAGTGCGGAAATTGCCGACACTGAGATCACCGGTATCGCGTATGATTCAAGAAAGATAGTTAAGGGAAATGTTTTTGTATGTATTAAGGGATATGAAACGGACGGACACAGATTTGCTAAATCGGCAGAAAAAAACGGCGCGGCAGTAATCGTGGCAGAATCGAAGATAGATGTATCCGTTCCGGTCATATATGTAAAGGATTCAAGAAAGGTCATAGCAGAGCTGTCATGCAGATTTTATGGAGATCCCTCAAAAAAGCTTTCACTTATCGGAATAACAGGAACTAATGGAAAAACTACTATAACATATCTTGTAAAGAGCATACTTGAGTCGGCAGGCAGACGCGTAGGCATAATAGGAACGAATCAGAATATAATCGGAGATAAGGTGCTGCTCACAAAGAGCACAACGCCTACAACTCCGAACGCTCTTGAACTGCAGCAGCTGTTTACCGAGATGGTATACAATGGAGCGGAATATGTGGTCATGGAGGTGTCAAGCCATGCGCTGGAGCTTGACCGCGTATATGGCTGCACCTTTGATGTGGGAGTGTTCACGAACCTTACACAGGATCATCTTGATTTCCATAAGACTATGGAGAATTATCTCAACGCAAAGGCAAAGCTGTTTAAAATTTCAAAAAAAGGCGTTGTGAACTATGATGATGACGGCGGCAAGGAGATATATTCAAGAGGCGAGTGCCCGGATATATTGAGAGTTGGCATAAACAGCGAATGCGATCTTAAGGCGGAGAACATAAATATCTCGTCACGTGGAGCTGATTTTGAGCTGATATACAAGGGAGTAAGGTATCCGGCGCATATACAGATACCCGGAAAATTCAGCGTATACAATGCTATTTGCGCAGCGGGCGCGGCTATACAGGCAGGCGTTGATATAGAGGATGTTATAAGCGGACTTGCAAAGGCTCCGGGAGTTGTCGGCAGAGTGGAGGTAGTGCCTACAAACACGGATTATACCGTAATAATAGATTACGCTCATACTCCTGACGGATTGGAGAATATAATCAATTGTGTAAAGGGCTTTGCCGAGGGCAGAACAATAACGCTGTTCGGCTGCGGCGGCGACCGGGATAATTCTAAACGCGCAGTTATGGGCGAGATAGCCGGCAGACTTTCCGATTACAGCATTATAACATCGGATAACCCCAGAACTGAGGATCCCGAGCTAATAGTGCGTGAGATCGAGGAAGGAATGAAAAAAACTGACGGCGATTACATCGTGATAACAGACCGCCGCGAGGCTATAGGCTACGCGCTTGATTTCGCTAAAAAGGGCGATGTTATAATCCTCGCAGGAAAGGGTCAGGAAACATATCAGATAATAGGTAAGGATAAGCACGATTTTGATGAGCGTATAGAGGTATACCGCCATCTTAAGGAAAAAGGTCAGATTTGACCGTCATGAGAAGAATAATATAAGGGACTGCGCCCGCTGAGGGCTCAGCCCCTTATTGCATGAAATACAGTATCGTATATTTTCGGGCGGCGCAGTCTGCCCGAGTGCGGATGGATAAAGGAGGTATCGTGATGCAGGCGCTTACGATAAAGGATATTCTGCGCGCAACAGGCGGAGAGATCATATCAAAAGCAGGCAATACAGCGGGGTTGGAGTTTGACGAAATAACGACCGATTCAAGGAAGGTAAAGGACGGAGTCCTTTTCATACCTATAGCCGGAGACAGATTTGACGGACATGATTTTATAAAATCAGCCATAGAGCACGGCGCATCGGCGTCGCTTACTCATAAGAATATTGAAAAGACAGACGGAATGACGCTGATAAAGGTCAGGGATACAAGAAAGGCGCTTGGAGATATAGCGAGATATTATAAACGCAAGTATTTTGTCCCATCTATTGCTGTTACAGGCAGCGTTGGAAAGACAACAACAAAGGATCTGGTGTATGCTGTGCTCGCTGAGCATTACTGCACGCTCAAGACTCCAAATAATTTCAATAACGATATAGGCGTTCCGCTCACGCTGTTTTCGCTCAGGGCTGAGCATGAGATGGCGGTTATAGAGATGGGCATGAACCATTTTGGCGAGATAGACTATCTGGCGTCTATTGCAGAGCCTGATGCGGCGATCATAACAAATATCGGAATGTCGCACATAGAGAATCTCGGCTCACAGGAGGGCATATTCAAGGCAAAGATGGAAATAGCCGCTCGTTTTGGAGAAAAGAACACTCTGTTTGTAAACGGTGATGATAAATACCTGTCAACAGTCAAACCCTCAGGCTACAGGCTTGTAAAGTTCGGCATGAACGAGGGAAATGACGTCCGCGCCAAGGATATTGTGAACAATGGTCTTAAGGGCATAGAGTTCACTGTAGAATATGAGGGCGGCGCGTTCAGGGCGGAGGTGCTCCAGCCGGGAGTACATAATGTATATAACGCTCTGGCGGCTGTATGTGCAGGACTTCATTTCGGATTGAGCGAGGAGGAGTGCAAAAACGGTCTCAGGAACTGTGTATATACAGCTCAGCGCCTTGAGGTCATAGAGCATAACGGGATAGAGATAATAAACGACTGCTATAACTCATCGCCTGATTCCATAAGGGCGGCTCTTAAGGTGCAGCAGCAGTCGGTGCAGTCTCGTAAGGTAGCGATATTGGGTGATGTGCTTGAGATGGGCAGCTATGCAAAGGAGGCACATTATTCGCTCGGAGCAGATGTTGCAGCCTCAGGCATAGATATGCTGATCACTGCGGGCGAAAATGCGGCGGAGATAGCGCGCGGCGCGCGTGATGCCGGAATGGAAAACGTGATATCATATGAAAAAACTGACGCTGTGGTGGAGGATATAAGCAGTCTTGTACACAGCGGCGACAGCGTCCTAATAAAGGCATCACACGGGATGAGGTTTATTAATATAACAGAAGCAGTTATGAAGCTGTGATCAAAAATGAAAGGAATGGGATAAATGAAAGAATTTTTAGGCGCCACACTTCTGTCGCTCGTGCTCGCCTTTGCGGTGACCGCGCTGCTGGGACCGGCATTTATAAAGTGGCTGCATAAGTTAAAGTACGGTCAGGAAATACGCGAAGAAGGACCGGCATGGCATCAGAAAAAGTCAGGAACACCTACAATGGGCGGTATAATATTTATCGTTGGAATAGGAGTTGCTGTTATAATCAATTCTATAATGCTTGCTATAAACGGAAATCTTACAGGCGCTGCCATGAAAGCCGTAGTGCTTTTTGCGGTATCGCTCGGCTTTGGCGCGATAGGTTTTGTGGATGATTATATCAAGGTAGTAAAAAAGCGTAATCTTGGATTGACCGCTATACAGAAGTTTTTGCTCCAGGTAGCTTTTGCAGCTGTGTATGTAGTTATAATGTACTGCATGGATATGCTTGAAACGGATATAGTTATACCGTTTGTCAAGTATACTCTTACAATACCGCTCTGGCTATACATCCCGTTTGTAATGTTTGTGGTCGTGGGCGTTGTAAACGCAGTGAATCTTACAGACGGTCTTGACGGACTTGCATCAAGCGTAACGGTGGTGGCAGCTCTGTTCTTTGCTGCATACTCATTTTTCAGGTTCTCGCCGGCTGAGAGCGGAGTGAGCGCATACGCCATGGCTATAGCGGGCGGACTTATAGGGTTTCTTATATACAACAAATATCCGGCAAAGGTATTTATGGGTGATACAGGCTCATTGTTCCTGGGCGGCGCAATATCGCTCATGGCGGTAGATCTCAATATGCACATCTACCTTATACTTGTCGGTTTCATATATTTTGCGGAGACTGTTTCTGTTATCCTTCAAACCACGTATTTCAAGTATACAAAGAAAAAATACGGTGAGGGAAGAAGAATATTTAAAATGTCACCGCTCCACCATCATTTTGAGATGGTAGGTTGGAAAGAAACAAAGATAGTTACTGTGTTCACGCTTGTAACGCTTGTGATGTGCGCTGTAGCATATTTTGCATAAAGGAAAGGAGCTGAAGATGGCACAGTCAAGATACAGCGGCGGAGTCAGAAAGGTGACCGATGAATACAGCCGTAACAAAACGGGAGCGCGTCAAAGCAGCATAAGGTCTGAGCGCCCCTCGCGTTATATTCAGCCGGCTTCTGAACGCACGCGAATAGGTTCGTCCCGTGCATCCTCGGGAAACAGGGGGAAAACATCTAAAAGCTACGAAAGAAAAAGGGATACTTCAATAAGAAAAAACACTGTAAAGAGCGGCGCTGCCGCAGCGAGCAAAAAGAGGGTATTCGGCAAGCTCAGCGGCGTAGGGGAAATGGATTATACCATGCTGTTTTTGGTAATACTTATTGTGGCTATAGGGCTTATAGTCATGCTTTCCGCGTCAGCTCCGTCAGGAAATAGGGAAGAGGGTAATTCATACTACTATTTCACAAGACAGCTCATATTCATAATTATGGGATTTATAGGAATGTTCATAGTTTCACGAATGGATCTGAACAGCCTGTTGCCGCTAATACCGAAAGCGTTCATAATCTGTCTAATACTGCTTGTGCTCGTGCTTCTGCCGGGAACAGGAGTTGAGGCTAAGGGTGCAAGACGCTGGCTGAACATCCCGTTTTTCCAGCCTCAGCCCTCGGAGTTCATGAAGCCGATAATAGCTATGTATATAGCGTACCTGGTGCATATAAGAGTTATTGATCTTAAAAAGCTGAAGAGCAATATGGTTTGTTTAGGCATAATAGGTATAGTCGCGCTGCTGCTGATGCTTGAAACGCATCTTAGCGGAACAATAGTTATAGTAGGTATAGCCGGTTGTGTAATGATAGCCGGAGGAACACCAATAAAGCCTACTCTGATAATAGGCGCGGCGATGGTAGCGCTGCTGTTCATATATCTGCAGTTTGATCCGGTGCGAATGCAGCGAATAACATCATTCCTGGATCCTTTCGCCGATGCCCAGGGCAGCGGCTATCAAATAACGCAGAGTATATATGCCATAGGCTCCGGACGTCTGTTCGGACTTGGTCTTGGTCAGAGCGTGCAGAAGTATTCAAGCCTGCCTGAGGCGTACAATGACTTTATTTTCTCAATAGTGTGCGAGGAGCTGGGCTTTTTTGGCGGGGTTATTGTAATACTGCTGTTTGCCGCGCTGTTCTTGCGGGCGATGAAAATTGCGCTCAGCGCTCCTGATGTATGGTCGTCGCTCACCTGTATAGGAATTGCCGCGCAGCTTGGAATACAGACGTTCCTGAATATGGGCGTTGCGGTATCGCTGATACCGAACACAGGCGTGTCGCTGCCGTTCTTCAGCTACGGCGGAACGTCTATCATGACGCTGCTGCTGGAGATGGGAATATTGTTGAACGTATCACGCAGAAGCGTAAAGGAATAGGGGGATCACTATGAGAGTATTATTTGCCGGCGGAGGCACCGGCGGACATATAAATCCGGCAATATCTATAGCCGATTACGCACGGTCAAGGGATAAGGATTTTGAGGCGCTGTTCATAGGTACTAAAAAGGGTCTTGAAACAAAGCTTGTTCCAAAGGCAGGCTATGAAATAGAATATATTGAGATAGAGGGCTTTGACCGCCGCCATCTGCTGCGTAATTTCGGAGTCCTTAAAAAGCTTGCAAAGGCGCGCAGCGACTGCCGCAGGATCATACGCGAATTCAAGCCCGACTGCATAGTATGCACCGGCGGATATGTGAGCGGTCCTGTCACAATGGCGGCATATAAGGAAAAGGTAGGCGCGCTAATACATGAGCAGAATGTGTATCCCGGGCTTACCGTAAAGGGTTCGGAAAAATATGTGAGCTATGTGGCGGTTAGCTTTGATGAAACGGTAAATCTCCTTAAGCACAGGGAAAAGTGTGTGGTAACAGGCAATCCGATCAGAACGGAGATACTTAAAGCCGATAAGGAGACAGCCAGAAAAAAGCTGGGCATAGATATGCCGTTCGTGCTCATATTCGGCGGAAGCCTCGGCGCGGACAGGATAAACGAAACGGTCGTGGGAATGCTTCCTGAACTGAAAAAGAACGGCGGAATAAAGCTGCTGTTCGGAACAGGCGAAAGGAATTACGAAAAAGTGATGACAGCCGCGAAATCTGTCGGAGCTGACAGCAATATTGAAATCACACCGTATATCGACAATATGGCGGAGGTAATGGCGGCGGCAGATGTTGTTGTGGCAAGATCGGGAGCTATAACAGTTTCTGAAATAGCCGCGCTTGGCAAACCGTCTATCCTTATACCGTCGCCTAATGTGGTGAGAAATCATCAGGAGCAGAACGCGCGCGAGTTCGAGCGGCTCGGGGCGGCTGAGGTGATAACCGAAGCGGAGCTTTCACCGGAGGTTTTGTATAAGCGTATACATGATATGATAACAGATCCGAAAAAGCTCGCGTCCATGTCTGAAAACCTAAAAAAGGCAGCCAAAACAGACGCGCTTGAGAAGCTTTATGAGCTTATGCTTAAAATGGCAGAGCAGAAATAAAAAAATGTGTCCGGGAAAATTCCGGGCACATTTTTTATTTCGGGTTCTTGCTTACAACTCCGCCGCCTATTATGATATCGCCGTCGTAGAGCACCACGCTCTGACCGGGAGTCACTGCTCTTTGCGGCTCGTCAAACTCTACAACAAAGCTGTTTTCGCCTGTCTGCTCAACTGTCGCGGCTGCCTCGCGGTGGCTGTAGCGTATCTTGGCTGTGACGCGCATAGGCGAGTTTATTCTGTCAACGGCTATAAGGTTTATTTTTTCGGCATAAAGTCTGCTCTTGAACAGCTCCTCGTTGCTGCCGAGCGTCACGGTGTTCTTTTCAGTGTCGGCCGAAAGCACATAAGCCGGCTTGCCTAACGCAATACCCAGCCCCTTGCGCTGACCTATAGTGAACATATAAGCCCCGTTGTGCGCTCCGAGAATATTTCCGTCAGTATCTATAAAGCTGCCGGGCTTTGGCTCAAGCTGCTTATATCTCTGTATAAAGCCCGAAAAATTGCCGTCAGGTATAAAGCATATATCCTGGCTGTCCTTTTTTCGCGAGTTTACGAAGCTTTGCTCCGCGGCTATCTCGCGAACCTCCTCCTTTGTCAGCCTGCCAAGAGGGAACAGCACTTTTGAGAGCTGCTTTTGCGAAAGCGAATATAGAAAATAGCTCTGGTCCTTTGCGCTGTCCGCTGCCTTTTTCAGCAGATATCTGCCGCAGGCGTCGGTCTCTATCTGCGCGTAATGACCGGTTGCAAATACATCGCAGCTGAGCTCGTCAAGGCATTCGAGCATTTTGTCGAATTTAATATATTTGTTGCAGTCAACACAGGGATTAGGTGTGTAACCGCTCAGGTATGAGTTGCAGAAACGCTCCATAACGTTTTCGCGGAATGTATCCGTAAAATCTATCACAACATGCTCTATACCTATCCTGTCGCATACGCTTTTGGCGTCCTCCGCATCATGAAGTGTTGAACAGCGTCCACAAACTGTTTTGTCGTTCGGGTCTATAAGCCTGAGTGTAACTCCGGTCACATCAAATCCGTGCTGCCTCAGCAGGAATGCTGTGACTGCGCTGTCAACACCGCCGCTCATAGCGGCTATAGCTTTTTTTACTGAATCCATGCCGATCAGATCTCCTGTCTAATATTAAATATTCAGCGGTATTGTCTCCGCTTGAAACAAGGTGTACTTAAGACACAATTATATATATTATACCACAGTCCGGCGCTTAATTCAAGTATGATATTATGGAAACGGTAAAATATATATTTATGTACGTATCAATGAAATTTGTAACATTTAATAAATGGTGTTGACTAATTGCTCCGTAAAAGGTATAATTATAAAGAGCGGACGCTTATAATAATGACATTAACTAAAAAAGGAGATATAAGAAATGAATATATATAAAAGTGTTGCGGAAACGATAGGGAACACACCTCTTGTAGAGCTTGAGAGGATCGAAAATGCGCTGGAACTCAAGGCGAGAATATTTGCAAAGCTTGAATACTTTAATCCTGCCGGAAGTATAAAGGACAGAGCAGCCTTGAATATGATAGAAGCTGCTGAGCGCGATGGCAGGCTCACGAATGACACGGTAATAATCGAGCCGACATCGGGCAATACGGGTATAGGGCTGGCTGCTATAGCGGCGGCAAGGGGCTACAAGGTGATAATAGCTATGCCGGAGACAATGAGTATAGAGCGCAGGAGAGTGATGAGCGCTTACGGAGCAGAGCTTGTGCTGACAGAGGGCGCAAAGGGAATGAGAGGCGCTATAGAAAAGGCGGAGGAGCTGCATAAGGAGATAAGCGGATCAATAATAGCCGGGCAGTTTGTGAATCCGGCAAATCCTGAGGCGCACTATAAGACAACGGGACCTGAGATATGGAACGATACAGACGGGAGTGTGGATATATTTGTAGCGGGCGTTGGCACCGGTGGAACAATTACAGGTGCAGGACGTTATTTAAAGGAGAAAAACAGCGCGGTAAAAGTAGTTGCGGTAGAGCCTGAGGGTTCACCGGTACTTTCGGAGGGAAGAAGCGGAAAACACGGGATACAGGGAATAGGCGCCGGGTTTGTGCCTGAGATACTTGATACTGCTGTATATGACGAGATCATAAGAGTGAGCGAGCAGGAGGCATATGCGTCAGGCAGAATGGCAGCGGCAAAGGAGGGTATACTTGCTGGTATCTCGTCAGGCGCGGCTCTCAGCGGCGCGATAGAGCTTGCAAAGCGCAAGGAAAATGAGGGTAAGAATATAGTGGTCATCCTGCCAGATACGGGTGACAGATATCTTTCAACTGAGCTTTTTGAATAAAAACAAAAAAATGGATCTGCTGTCCAAGACAGCAGATCCTGTTTAAGATGGTGCCGATGACCGGGGTCGAACCGGTACGGGAATCTCTTCCCACGGGATTTTAAGTCCCGGGCGTCTGCCAGTTCCGCCACATCGGCATCTTACAACAAGATATATTATACATTATTTTTATACATTTGTCAATATCTTTTTTATAATTTTATCCGGCATTTGGGCGGGGAGGAAAGGGGATAAACTAATGATAAGAGGGAAAATATTAATTGCGGCAGCAGTGATGCTCCTTGCCGCGGCGAGCGCATCGGCAGCTGAGGTCGGCGATGTCACGGGCGTGATACGCTGTTCGGGCATAGACACGTACATAAACAATTATCCTGTAAACGCGTATAATCTTGATGGCAGACAGCTCGTCTGCGCCGAGGATCTGGCTTATTACGGGTTCAACGTGGAATGGCGTCAGGAGGAACGGGCGCTGTATGTTACACCTGATTATTCTACAGTTGAAATAAAGGGACAGGAGAATGTAAGGCGTAGATACTACTATGTAAATAGACGCGTGTATAATGCGGTATATTCCGATATAACAGTGTATCTGAACGGCGAGCCTGTCGAGGCATATTCGATAGACGGAAGAATGATGATAAAGCTGAGGGAGCTTGAGCGGCTCGGTACGGTGGAATTTTCAGAGGAGAGGAATTATGCCGGGGCGATGATAGACGGATTTCCTGTTGGCGAATACGCTCCGCTGGAGGTGGATTACGATACAAAGCCTGTTGTGGTTCTTGATCCCGGACATGGAAGATCCTCCTCGCTGATGAGCGAGGAGGAAAAGATCAATGAGGGCTATGACTATTATAACGGCGGCTGGGGAGAGTGGCGTCACTGGAAATCGGGAACGGCGTCAGAGGATTGCCGGGGAGATGGCTGCAATGGATACGGAAGCTGCTGGTATGGCATAGGAAACGGTGACCGTGATACGGAGCCGGAGATAAATCTGCGCAACGCCTTGAGCGCGAAAACGTATCTTGAACAGATGGGCTATGAGGTAAGGCTCACGCGCAGCAGCAATGATGAAAATCCATCGTTCAAAAAGAAGGTGTCATACTGCTATCCCGGCAACGATCTCAATGCTGAGCCTGACGCTGCTTGTTATATATGTATACATTCCAACGCCGGCGGAGGCAGGGGTTCCGCGTATATAAAGGCGGAGGGCAGCTACGACCAAAAGTGGATAGACAAGGCATATGTGCAGGATTCAAACAGACTTGGAGAGTTCATCAACAATAGGATAACAGCTGAAACCTCTCTTGACGAATACAGCGGAGGCGCGATAGAGGGGCTGGGATATATGATATTATTTAACAAATGTCCCGTGCCTGTGGGATATATGGAGATAGGATTTTTTGATTCATCTGATCTTTCTATAATCAACGCTGAATATGACACTATCGGACTTGCCATAGCCGGAGGCGTGCAGGATTATATGTATAATTGAGGATAAAAGAACAGCGCCAGTGACCTTGTAAAAGCCATTGGCGCTGTTTTCTGTTTATATGACGGCGTCAAAGCCATGCTCAAGATCCTCTAAGATGTCATCAATATGCTCTGTGCCTATTGATAGGCGGATCGTGTTTGGTTTTATGCCACAGCTTTTCAGTTCATCATCGCTGAGCTGGGAATGCGTTGTCGATGCAGGGTGTATAACAAGTGATTTCACATCTGCAACATTGGCAAGCAGGCTGAAAAGCTCCAGACTCTCGGTGAACTTCTGTGCTCTCTTGGCATCTCCCTTTATCTCAAATGTAAATATTGATCCCGCGCCGTTAGGGAAATATCGGCTGTAGAGCGCAGCGGCATTGCCATCAGCAAGCGATGGGTGGTTAACACGCTCTACAAGAGGGTGCGATTTGAGAAACTCAATGACCTTTAATGCGTTTGACACATGCCTTTCAACTCTCAGCGAGAGCGTTTCAAGCCCCTGAAGCAGAAAAAATGAGTTGAAAGGAGATATTGCCGCGCCCTGATCGCGCAGCAGCGTAGTTCGCATTTTAGTTATATATGCAAGGTTTCCGGCAGCCTCTGTGAACACAATGCCGTGATATGATGGATTAGGCTCCGAGAGTGACGGGAATTTTCCCGATCCTGCCCAATCAAATTTTCCGCCGTCCACAACAACACCGCCCATTACAGTACCGTGACCGCCTATAAATTTAGTGGCAGAATGTACAACTATATCAGCGCCATATTCGATAGGGCGCAGAAGATAAGGAGTTGTGAAGGTGGAATCAACTATAAGCGGTATTGAATGCCTGTGCGCTATATCAGCCATTGTTTCTATATCAAGCACATCTGAATTAGGATTTCCAAGTGTTTCGGCGTATATAAGCTTTGTTTCAGTTCTTATTGCGCTTTCAATAGCTTGGAGGTCAGATGGATCCACAAAGGTTGTATGCAGTCCCTGTTCAGTAAGAGTGTTGGCGAATAAATTATATGTGCCTCCGTATAGCTTGGATGAGGATACAATGTGATCACCCGCGCGGGCAATATTCTGTATCGCATATGTTATCGCCGCGCTCCCGGAGGCAAGGGCAAGCGCGCCTGCGCCGCCCTCAAGCGCAGCCATGCGCTCTTCAAAAACAGACGAGGTAGGGTTCATAAGTCTTGTGTATATGTTACCCGGCTCTGATAGAGAAAAACGGTTTGCTGCCGTCATACTGTCCGGGAAAACGAAAGAGGTGGTTGCATAGATAGGAACTGCGCGCGCGCCGGTAGACGGATCGGGTATTTCCTGTCCTGAATGTATTTGTAATGTTTCAAATCTGTATTTTCTCATCAAAATCACTCCATGATCATATTCCTATTAAGTTAATAGGTTAATATAATTATAATCATAGCGGGCTTGTTTGTCAATACTGTTTTTCGGAATATACTGATAATTTCAGAAGTTTTTTACATATCCAAGCTGTAATCCAGATCCTTTTTCATTTTTCCGGGAGAGTATTCAATATAATTGTGCTTTGCGTAAAAATATCTTGATTCGTACCATTCATCGCCTTGACCAAGGTTTATATATATTGTTTCTTTTCCTAATGATTTTATATATGATTCAGCTTTATTCAATAATTCCGTTCCGATACCTTGCCGCTTTAAATTGAATTTTACAAATAATCTGTGAATGGTCACGCTGTTGCTATTGCGCTCGGAATTAAAGCCTATACTGCCTATTACTCTATTGTTCTCATTCAATGCTATCCAGAACATATCTCCTTTGTCAAAATAGTTTCTTTTTATGTCAAGGAGATCATTATTAAGCCCAGGGATGCGCCCCAAAGCATTTTTCGCTTCAAGCACCATGAATATAAGGTCATCGCGGTATTTGTTTTCAAATTTAATTATCTTCATAAATAGCCTCTTAGCGTAAAGACATTTCCTAAAAAAAGAGCTGTTGCAAACTCGCTGAGTTTGCAACAGCCTATCCATATATCTTATTCTGTTTTATTTGCTCAATAGATCAGATTATTTGATCATTGAAGCAACCTCTGCTGCAAAATCGTCCTCTTTCTTCTCGAGACCTTCGCCCTTTTCAAAGCGTGCGTATTCAACTACCTTGATCGAACCGCCAAGAGCCTTTGCAGTATTGTTGATATACTTAGTAACTGAAAGATCGCCGTCCTTGATGTATTCCTGGTCAAGCAGACATACTTCCTTGTAGAACTTGTTGATTCTTCCCATAACCATCTTTTCAACGATGTTAGCCGGCTTACCCTCGTTAAGAGCCTGAACTGAAAGGATCTCCTTTTCCTTTTCAACAACCTCTGCCGGTACAGCGTCACGGTCAAGATACTGAGCGCCTGCTGCGGCAACCTGCATTGCGATGTTCTTAGCAAACTCATCAAAGCCGTCCTTGTCAGCGCAGTCTGTGTCAAACTTAACAAGTACGCCTATTCTGCCGCCGCCGTGGATGTATGAAGCTACTGTGCCCTCAAATCTTGCAAAACGTCTGATGTTCATGTTCTCGCCGATAGTAGCGATCTTTTCTGTAAGCTCCTCGCCAACTGTCTGTGAACCATCCTCAATCTGCATTGTCTTAAGCTCCTCGACGTCAGCCGGGTTCTTAACAGCAACTGTCTTTGCAACAGCCTTAACAAAGTTTATGAACTGATCGTTCTTTGCAACGAAGTCTGTTTCAGCGTTTACTTCGATAATAACGCCTACATTGTTGTCGATATAATCAAGAACTATACCCTCTGATGCGATCCTGCCTGATTTCTTAGCAGCTGTAGCAAGACCCTTTTCTCTGAGAAGCTCTACAGCCTTATCCTTATCGCCGTCAGCCTCTGTAAGAGCCTTTTTACAGTCCATCATACCGCAGCCGGTAATTTCTCTTAATTCCTTAACATCTTTAGCTGTGAATGCCATGTCAATGATCCTCCTGTCAATAGGTATTATTTATTCAGCGTCTTCTGTTGCAGCATCTTCTTCAACTGCAGCATCCTCGCCCTGTCTGCCCTCGATAATAGCGTTCGAGATAGTAGAAGCGATAAGCTTTACCGCACGGATAGCATCATCGTTACCCGGGATAACGTAATCTACCTCATCCGGATCACAGTTTGTATCAACAATAGCAACTACCGGGATACCAAGCTTCTTAGCCTCTGAAATAGCTATCTTTTCTTTTCTTGGATCTACTACGAACATAGCGCCCGGAAGCTCCTTCATATCCTTGATACCGCCGAGGTTCTTTTCAAGCTTGTCTCTCTGGTTCTTAAGGTTGATAACTTCTTTCTTCGGGAGAAGATCAAAAGTACCCTCTTCCTCCATCTTGTTGATCTGAGCAAGTCTTTCAATTCTCTTTTCGATAGTCTGGAAGTTTGTGAGCATACCGCCGAGCCATCTGTTGTTTACATAGTACATGCCGACTCTTTCAGCCTCTTCTTTGATTGAGTCCTGAGCCTGCTTCTTTGTGCCGACAAAGAGTACGCTCTTGCCGCTTGCAGCAACATCGCGGATGAAGTAGTAAGCCTCTTCAACCTTTTTAACTGTCTTCTGGAGATCGATGATGTAGATACCGTTTCTCTCTGTGAAGATGTACGGAGCCATTTTAGGATTCCATCTTCTTGTCTGGTGTCCGAAGTGAACGCCTGCTTCTAAGAGCTGTTTCATTGAAATTACATTTGCCATTTTTTTTATTCCTCCTGGTTTAATTCCTCCGCATAAGTCATCTTATACGCCGACCGCGGCAAAACGGCAACAGGCGCAAAATATTATGCGTGTGTATTTTTCATACCAAAATATTTTATCATTATTATCGGTGTTTGTCAAGCATTTATGCGAAAAAATCAGTAAAAAAATGACGTATTTTCAAGCTGTTTAATGAATGCGGACAGGCAAAACTGACAATACTAAGAATATATTGCCGTATAGGAACAAAAGGGACGGCAAACGGAGGACGTAATGATAATAATAGTAATAAGAACGCTTATATTGTATGCTGCGGTGATATTTTCTCTGCGTATAATGGGCAAGCGCCAGATCGGCGAGCTGCAGCCGTCGGAGCTTGTAGCAGCAATAATGATCTCCGATCTTGCAACGGTGCCGATGGAATCGGTAGATATACCGCTGCTTTCTGGAATAATACCTGTGCTTACGCTTATAATAGCAGAGGTTGCTACCTCATATATAAGCCTTAAAAGCCGTACTATGCGTAAATTCATCACGGGTGAGCCGTCTGTTGTCATATATAACGGAAAGATAAATGAGCATGAGCTTGAGCGGCTCAGGTTCAACCTTGGCGACTTGCTTGAAGAGCTGCGTCTTTGCGGCTGCTGTGATATTTCCGATGTTGCCGTAGCAGTTATAGAAACGAGCGGTAAGCTCAGCGTTATACCGCGCGAGAGCGCGCGGCCGGTAACAGTGGAAGATATGAAGCTTAAGAGCGCAAGGAAAAGCGAGCTTCCATGCGCGGTTATAGAGGATGGAATGTTAAATAATGCGGAACTTGAGCGCAGCGGAATGAGCTGTGATGAGCTTATGACACTGATACGCAAGCATGGTGCGGAGCGAATAAAGGATGTGTTTTTTGCGTCGGTATGCACGGGAACGGAGCCGTATATACAGCTCAAGGACAGCGCAAAAGCAAGGATAAAACGGAGGCGCAGCAAATGAAAAGCTTTTTATCGGCTATGATAATAGCCATACTGCTTGTATGGGGGAGCGGGAGCTATATGTCGGAGCTTGAGAGCATATCGAAGGAGCTGTATGAAGTGAACAGCTCCGCTTATGATTCTATAGAAGCGGAGGATTATAGGGCAGCAGAGGAAGATATAGACGAGATATATTCAGTGCTTGAAAAGCATCACATGTTCTTTGCCGCGATGGGAAACCATACGGAGCTTGACAATATAAAAACCAATCTTGCAGAGCTCGAGGTGTATACCAAGAGCAGAGAAAAGTATGATGCTTTGTCGAAATGCAGCGTGCTTTCGTTTTTATTCGAGCATCTTCCGGCAAATTCCAGGCTCAGAATTGAGAATATTCTGTAAAATATACAATATATAGCGTTATTTGTCTTGACAAATCGGTCAAATTGTTATATTATATTAATGATTGCAGATGATAGCACTATTTTTAGAAAGAATCTACTATAGACAGAGCAATTGTAAAACATAGTTTGCGATTGTCGAAAATATCCATTACAGGAGGAGTAATCATGAAAAGAAATATAATAGGAGTTATTACAGCTGTAACAGCGCTCACGCTCTCACTGGGCGGATGTTCTCTTACTGGTGAGCCGACACAGACTGAGCAGCCTGCAGCAGCTCCGGTCACGAATGTATTGGGAGAATACGCTCTTCTGAGCGGCTATACAATGTATCAGAGCCCGGACGGAGGATTTTCAATACAGCTGCCTGAGGGAAGCACAATAAACGATGCTGATCTTAATGATGTAACTATAACGGTTGCGAGCGCATATGCCAATGCCGATATGATAAATATAAAAAAGGCTACAGGAGTTCAGGCTGTTTCAACGGTAGATCAGCTTTATAA
>CALXSS010000060.1 GCA_944391225.1 uncultured Clostridia bacterium | reverse complement strand
CGTTTCGTCCGTTCCGCGCTGTTTTTCCAAAGCCCCGCGAGGCTGTTGCAAAAAATGCAACAGCCTCGATTTTTTTTCTGTTATATAAGGCTGCTCATGCCTGCAGAAGCATTCTTATGCTTGATCCATTATTATTGCAGTCAACAAAATTCCAATTATATCTATCAATATATCAGTTTTTTTGAACAAAAAATTCAAGGCGATATCTATAATAATGTTATAAAATATTATCAGGAAAGTGTAATATAGTTATAGATATTATACAAATAACGGATATACTGTAATTTAGGAGGGAATAGTTATGAAAGGAAAGAAAGCATTGAGTCTTGCAGTTTCTGCAGCCATGACAATGACTGTAATGAGCGGATTAACAGCTGCATCAGCTGCTGAGGAAAATCTCAGGGCTTATAATTTCACTGCAGAAGCCCGAGATGGCTATATAAGCGCTGACGCGGGCGGATACAGCTCCGAAAAGGGCTATGGATTTGTGAGTGAAACACTTTCAATGCCGTCAAGAACGCTTAATGCCGTGCCGCAGAAAACTGACGGCGGAGTTATAGCGGAACAGACCTCTGCAATAAACGCGGAGGATAACGGCGGTCTGGCGTTCAGGATAGATATGGATTCAGCCGGAGCGTATAAGGTTAAGGTTGAGACTACAGGAACAAAAGAAACAACGGTTGTTTCAGTGAACGGTATGGAGGGCGGCAGGCTCACAGGCACATCAGCATGGGATGACGCCGGACTTGTTTCGAGAAAGACAAGCGCAAAATGGAGTGGAGCAACATGGGAATACGAGCTTGTATCATATGATGGCAGTATAGTTGTTGAGGCTGAGCCTAAAACAGTTCCCGGTTCCGTAGGTATAAGATCAATAACCGTTACGGCGGCAGACCTGAACACAGAGCCCGGCAGTATACCAACAGCGTACCTGCTTGGCGATTCCACAGTAAAGACGTATACGTTCGAGGAAGCGCCTATGTGCGGCTGGGGACAGGTTATTGACAGAATGTTTGACGAAAGCAAGGTCAGCTTTGTGAATTATTCTCAGGGCGGACGCTCAATGCGCTCTAATTATACAGAGGGAAGATTCAACGACATTCTTCTGACAGGAAAGCCGGGCGACTATGTATTTATACATTCCGCGCATAACGACGCGTCTGATGACGCTGACGAGCGTTTTGGTTCGGGAACTACAGAGGAGCTTTATAAAAAATGGTTGAACGATGTATACATACCGTCTATAAAGCTGATGGGAATGATCCCTGTGCTTGTCACAACAATGCCGCGAATAGACGGCGGCGGCGCTGTTAAGGCTGCATGCAGTTTTGATACGGTATCGATAATGAAGCAGGCAGCCGAGAGCGACAGCAGCACAGAGATAATTGATCTTGCCGAGGGAGCTGAAAGCTATGTTACAGCATTGGGCTGCAGCGCGTCAAGGGCGGTTTATATGCCGCTTGAGGCAGGCGAATCGCCGGGAGGCAGCAAGAGTGTATCATTTGCCAACGGCGGCGGCGACAGCACTCATTTTAAAGAGGCGGCAGCGGTGCAGTTTGCCTATATAATGGCAGAGGATATATATGAGCAGGTCAAAAGCGGCAGCGCGAGCGGCAATATGAGCTATCTTGCCAACAGCCTGAATGCCGGAGTAAAGAGCGCGTGCGAGAATGGCGCAAGCTCAGCGCCGGGCGCGCCTGAGGGTTATACAGCCGGAGAATATACGAACCAGGTCCGGAAGCTTATCCAGCTGGGAATACTTGATCCTGAATTTGATGCTGACAGTTCCATCACAGTGGGCGAGTATGCCGAGGCGGTCGAAAAGCTGTGGGATCTTCCGAGTGACGCTCTTGCGGATTATAAGTCAGAGTCAACTCAGGCTCCATCAGACGGAGCTGTCGAATACGACGGAACAAAGCTGACAATACCGGCAGCTGCGGGGTACAGCAACGCGGCGGTGGTATATGCCGCATATAACAGTGATAATACCTTAAAGAGCGTTTCAGTTGAGGAAAACTGCGCGCTGCCGTATGAAAAGAATATTGAGCTTGCGTCAGGTACAAAGGTAATGGTGTTTGAGAATATGACAAGCCTTAAACCGCTGTTTAAGACATACACTGTTTCAACGATCAAGCTGGCTGAAGCGGGAGAAGTATCCTCATGGCTGGCAAAGGCTGCCGACGGAACACAGATAGGCGATATACCTGACGACGGTTCGGCGGACTGCGCGACAGTGGCTGCCGGAACAAATCTTATGGCAGGCACAGGCTGTGAGCTTTCACCAATGATAGATATGACTTACAAGAGCGTGAGCTTCAGCGGAACAGATAAAGACGGCGCGGCTGTGGCAAGTCCTGAGGGACTTACAGGCAGACTTACTGGCAAGGGAACGCCTGATGGATTCGGCGCGACAGGCTCATCAATGAAGTTTGTGCCTGACGAGGGCGGCGTTGTTGACGCCTATGTAAAGGTAAACGCGGGCAAGGTGTTCACAGTAAATAAATATGACGGTACAGAGCAGACCACATGGGCAAACGAGGGGGCGGCGTCGGCGCAGAAGATGATAAGCGCTCCTGTAAAGGCAGGTCAGACATACTATATCTACTCGCAGGGCGGCGGTACGGACTTCTTTGGCATAGTATTCAGACGCGGCGCAGAGTATGAGCAGCCTGTCGTAACAGAGGAACCGGAAACAGATGTTTACAAATGGAATGTATCGGCGTCTGACCTTACAAGGGTGGCTGGCGATGAGCTTATGACGGGTCTTACTATGTTGTTCGACAATACGTCAACTAACTCAAAGTATATTTCAAGCTCTGAGAACGGAAAGATAACAGACGGCGTTGCAACGGGTTCGGCGCTAAAGTTTGTAGCTCCGGCAAACGGCAACCTAAGTGTTACAATGATAGATCTTGGAACAGCAACCAAGTCGGTAACTCCTGTCATTTATGACGCTGAGGCAAGAGCGGATATATTCTCATATACAACAACAGAGGAAAAGGAAACGGTTGAGCTTAAAGCTTACGTAACAGAGGGAAAAACTTATTATATCACAGCAACAGGAACAAAGGGCAGATTTTCTGCTGCAAGCTTTGAAAAATCCGAGATACCGGATTTTGACGAGCCGGAGTTTGTGGAAAAAACACCTGTAAGCTCAGAAATAATTCTTACTCGCGAGGTCATGGGAGCTATTCTATATGACGCATATACCGCAAAGTTCGGTTCAATAGACCAAAAGGCAGAACCGTATATGTCATATGAGGGATACGCGCCTGCAAAGGAATGGGCTGAGATGACAGACAGAGCCGATTTTGATACCGCGCTTTACGGCAAATCAAAGGCGGCGTACGAGGCTGGCATATTCCGTCCTGAATCGGGTATTTCAAGAGGATCAGCCGTGATAGGTACAGAAATGGAGCCTAAGACGGAGGTAACGCTTGAAAAAGCAGCCAAATCGCTGTATTTCATCTATGTACTTGGTTTTACAGGTGATAATGCGCTGCTGCCTAACGACGAGGCATATGGCGATATGCCGGAAGTAACACAGCCCCCGGCAGAAACAGGCGATCCGTCTCAGCCGGAGGATATGATATTCAGAGCTGATGACAGCGCGGTATCGTCATTGCAGACAGGCACATATACAGACGCAAAGGGCAATGATATAGCAGGAGCCATAACTCCAAGCCAGCAGCTGGGGAAATGGACAGTAAACGAGGGCTGGCAGATAAAATCGGCGTCAGGCGCGGAATACACTCACACAGACGGAACGGAATATTCATTTACAAAGTCGCTGCGCGGCGGCTCTGGCAATACTGAGGCTCTTTCGGTATCGTTCGTGCCTGAGGGCAGCTGTAAGGTAACGGCAGTGTTTGACGGAACAGGAGCGGCAGGCAGAGTGATGAATATTGCGCAGAACGGAAAGGTAATAGCTTCAGCGAAGTCGGAGACGGGAAAGGTTTCGTCTGTAACGGCGGAGATAACAGAGGCAGATGTACCAGTATATGTATATGGCGGCGGCTCAAATAAGAACCTGTACGCGGTAATAGTTGAATATATGGAGCCGGAAACACAGGCTGATTATGCAAAGGAATGGGATTTTTCAAAGCTCACAACATCAGAGTTATGCGCCGGAGCGGGACTGACGCTCAATGGGGCGCAGCCTGACGGAAGTACGATGCTCGTATGCGGCGTTGACGGAAGCGTGCTTATCCCGATGGATACCGATGCGCTTGATAATAACAAATTCGGCATAGTCCGCGTCAGCTATGCAGCCGGATCAGATCTTACGACCGAGAGCGGAAGAAGATATAACGAACCGGAGGGCGGAACAGCAGAGTATGTGTATTCCGCTGCCGAGGCGGAGCAGCAGGGCTATGTTAAGCTCAGCGGCGCTGCAAACATTACGAGCATAGAGCGCACCACGCTTTTCAAAGCGCCTGTATCAGGCAGCGCGCTCTACAGCGGAACAACAGAGCTTACGGGTAAAAATATACTGTTTACTGATAAGAGCACCGGCAACAGAATAACCGCCTCATATGGCGGCAGCTACAGCGCCGAGCTTGTAAATGGTCACAGCTATACAATAAGCATAGAGAATGAGCCGAATATAAGCGCTACGCTCGAAACAGTGAATTTTACCGCTAATGTGAAAAAGACAGAGCATAATATTGAATTTATAGATGTAGCTCTCACAGAGACAGCAGGCGAGCTTGTGGGGCTTGACGATTATACAGGAATAACTCTGAAATTCACAGATATAAACGACGATTCATCCGTAACAACAGCGGAGCTTTCAAACATTGAGGGCGGTACGGACAATGTGAACAAGGTAACCGGTTCGCTGAGCGTTATGCTGATGCCTAACACAGAATATCAGATAACAGCCGACGGTCTGCCCGAGGGATATTCGCTTTCACCGCTTTCGCAGAGCTATACCATGCAGGCGGGCGATACAGCTCCGTTCAAGAATATTCTGTTTGAAAAGGAAACGCCTGTGATCGATTACAGCTCTCTTTCGGACGGATGTATGTACGTAGGACCATCAAGCGAGTATAAGACGATAGGCGAGGCGCTGGCTGTCGTAGAGAAAATGACGGGCAGAAACGGAGACAGAGTAACTCTTATTCTTGAAAGCGGAGCCGAATTTATAGAGCAGGTAATCGTTAAGAGCGATAATGTGACAATGAAGTCGGAGGATCCGGAGAACCGCGCAAAGATACGCTGGTATTATGGTACAGGCTATACATATTACAGCGCGAAAAACGGCTATTATGACCGCGACAGAGCGGTTCAGAAAACTGAGCGCGGCGGAATACTTGAATGGGGTGCAGCTCTCAATGTAAGGGGAGCCGAGTTCAATGCAGAAAACATAGATTTTGAAGCGACTTTGAATATCGAGGTGCTGCCTCAGGAGATCGCAGACGGCGCGAAGCCGGCAGAGCCGGGGTCAGCGGAATATTCAGACGGCAGAGAGTTCAAGCCTGAAAGAACGCTCGAGCTTGACGCTAAGTCTCAGGCGGCAACAGAACGCGCGGCTGCCGTTAAGATAAACGGCGATCACGCGGAATTTCTGAATTGCTCAATGCGTTCAAGTCAGGACACTTTAGGCACAGGAAATAAGACCGCATATTTCAAGGGCTGTGAGATATATGGCAATACTGACTATATCTGCGGCGGAAATAACTGTCTGTTTGACGAGTGCGACCTTATTTGGGAGGGCTACTCAGACAACGCAAAGGGCGGATATATTACAGCGTGCAAGACAAGCTCAACGGCGGATATGGGCTATGTGTTCAGGAATTGTATCGTAAGAAACAATACAGACGATACTGATATGAAATTTTCAGACAGTGTTAACGGCTCCTGGGGAAGAAACTGGGGCGGAGAAAAATGCGGAACATATTTCATAGACACTGTAATCGATAGCAGCACGCCGGTCCCGGGCGCATGGGCAAAGATGGGCGGAGAGCTTTCGCTTTCAAAGCTGTTTGTAAAGGGTATAACAAAGAACGGTGAAACTGTCGATGACAGCGCGTTCAATCCGAACGGGCTTTTAGCTGACGATGATATTCCTCAGGCTGAGGATGTGCTTGGCAGCTGGGTACCGGACTATATCGATATCTGAGATACAGCAAGCGGGCTGTACGCCCGCTCCGCGATATTTTTCGGTTCTCTAATAAATATTGGGGTTTGCGTATCTGTTATACAGGCAATCGATAGTTTTCCGATTTCTTGTAGGGGCAGATATTATCTGCCCGCATTCACGCCGCGCTGATGACTGGCGGATACTATCCGCCTCTACGACCCCAACATTTTGATTTGGACCTATTTTTCTAAAGCCACCAAGGCTGTTGCAAACTCGTTGAGTTTTGCAACAGCCTCTGTTTGTTTTAGTAGAATATTGTAAAAGATGTGATCGTTTTGATAAAAAAAGAAAAATAGTTGAACATATTGACAAATGTAACACCATTATGTTATAATATTGAAAATAGATTGTTTGCGTATGTTTTGATAGGATGTGATAATATGGGCGTTTTGACAAATATAATGCTTTCGGAACAGGACAAAGATTCATTTATTGATGCGCTGTCTTATGAATTGCCTATGCTTAGGGCAAAGGCTGATATCTCACAGGAGGAGATAGCGAACCTGATAGGAGTATCAAGACAAACATACGGAGCTATTGAGAGACGCACAAGAAAAATGTCATGGTCGACCTATTTGTCGCTTGTGTTTTTTTATGATTATAATAAGAAAACTCATGATATGCTGAGAAATACAAGGGCATTTCCGTATGAGCTGGTAAAGCTGTTCAATGACGGAGATAATGCTTTTGACTGGGAGTTGCTATTTACGTCCGATACAAAAAGAATATTAGGCGCGCTCGATGAAAAAGCGGTTTCCACTGTTAAAACCGTTATGATGGTGGAATATTTAAGATGCAGCAAAAGCTCGAGCGAGGCGGTATTGAGATTTTTTGAAGGTATTAATTTTAATGAGAATATATCGGGATCAGAAAAAAACAGCACAGCAAAAGCGCTGCAAAATATAAAAAGGAAGAATCATGAGTAATTATATTAAGAAGCAGACTAACCTGTTTATAAAGGAGCATTCTTTAGGGGAGGTAAATTATTCAAGTCTTTCCCGTGCCGCTGAGGAACTGGGTTATAAGGTCATAGAATTTAACAGCTACGCAAACAATGATGATGTAGAAACGGTGATACGTAATCTGCGGCTTGAAAAAAATGTCCTGTTATCGCGTGGGTTTACATATACGGATAGTGATCACAGACTTATATTTATAAATGCAGAGCTGAATGAGAAAGAAAAACGAATAGTGATTTCGCACGAATTGGGTCATGTGGTGCTGGATCATTCGACCGGTAATGCGGTCATAGGAAAAGATGTAGCAGAGGAGCACGAGGCAAACGAGTTCGTACACTATTTGTTTTATCAAAGCGTCTTGATAAAGCTCAGCAGATTTATTTCCGGTCGTAAAAAGCGCATTATTGTGCTTGCGGCAGTGATGGTGGCTGCTATTGCCGCAAGTCAGATAATATATGCTGTCAGAGAGCAGGTGTATATCAGTAATTATTATGTGTCACCATCAGGCAATAAGTATCACAAGCGTGATTGTATGTATATAAGAAATAAGGAAACAGTTAGACGAATTACAAAGGATGAACTTGAATCGGGCGCATACGAGCCGTGCAGTGTGTGTCTGCCGGAAGAATGAGTAAACGGCATATGAATCAAAAGGTGTGGCTAAAAACAGATAATTAAATGTCCGCTGCGATCATCAGTGCGGCAATAGCTGGTTGCTGCGGGATTTAATTTGCGGCAGCATGGATAAGCATGCTGTGTGGGAGATAATAGAGAAAACAAAAAAACACATTCTGTGCAAGAATTGTGTTTTTTTTGTGCATATACATTTATTTCAGGCTGCGACTGAGCGGGTGAGCCGTTCGTTTAAGCTCGTCCGCGGCTATTTTAGCAACAGCGCGCGCTCCGTTTATGTTCAGATGAGTGTTGTCGTGCCGTTCACATTCATAATACTGCGAGCGGCAGAAATCCTGATGCTTTATGAAACGCTTGTCATATGGCATAAGGTGCATATACATCCATTGTCTTTCCGCCTCGCCCTCGCTTTTCAATAATGCGCTTGTAATGCCATAAATATCAAGCAGCGCAATATCTTCTTTTGAGCTTATCCGTTTCAGCTCCTCGGCGTAAGGCAGCAGAGTGGTGTCGTTTGATATGTTTCTTGCTACAGGCGTGCACAGCACAGGAATGGCTCCGGCTTTTCGTGCCGTATTTATATATTCATATATGCACGCGGCATAGCTCCCGTCAGCAGGAGATGTATATCTGCTCAGGTCATCTGCCTTGCTGTCGTTGTGCGCAAATTGTATGAACAGATAGTCGCCGGACCTTATATTGTTTTTTATCATTTCAAAATTTTCTTCCTTAAGAAAGCTTTTCGAGCTTCTGCCGCTGCGCGCGCAGTTTACAACTCCTATCGTGCTGTCGAAAAGCTCGCCTAATACCTGCCCCCAGCCTGTCTGCGGATACCTGTTAGCATTGCCTGTGTGCGGATAATTGCACGCGGTGGAATCGCCCGCAATGAATATTCGCACAGGAGCTGAGCTGACAGCATAGCTCCGTTCCGCTGTGCCCGGCACGGCGGTAACTTCAAAAATACGCGTTCCCTTTATTCCCGGATGATCCTGAAATGTAAATTCGGCAGTCAGTATAACGCTTTCCGGCTTATCAGGACACATAACAAAGCCCGACGGGCTTATTATATGCGGCTTTGAGCTGCGCCATAATACATCAGCATAGCCTAAAACCGTGTTGCGCCCGTCGTAAAGCTCCAGATCGAGCGATACGCTATCGCTCGATCTGTTCTTTCCGGCTATTTCTTTAAAATCTATTTCTGACAGTTCTTTTTCCAGTTTACTATTCGTTTCGTTCAACACCGCTGTCCTCCTTGATGTATTTTCGTATCTGCCGACACGTATTGAATTCTATTATAAGACCGCATACGCTGTAAAGCAGTATGAGTATAAATGCAAACGACAGAGTTATAAAGAAAATAGATAGTTTTTGCGAGCCTGCTGAAAAACCTATAGCAGGGAATATAAGTATGATAAATGCGGCAGCGGCTATCGTCAGAACACACCAGGGCAATGATGATAAGGCGAACAGCGCCGCGTTTTTATATAGCTTGCCTATCGTCAGCTTATATGTTATAAGCAGATGATATATAAACAGATGCAGCAGCGTGTAGAAGAAAGCCAGAACAAGTATCACGTATTTTAGATAATACAAGATACCGGCAAGCGAGCCGTAAAAGAAGTAGGCGTAGCACATTACGGTGAACACCGCTACATCTATTATCCATACGGTTATGGACTGACGGAAGTTGGACTTTATATGCTCAAAAAAGTCGCTGACCGGAAATACCGGATCTTCCCATATGTATGAGCGAAGTATATATACAAAACCGGCTGTTGCAGGACCTCCGCCCCAGAATATCGTAAAGAACAGAGATATGTACAGTCTTGTAAGCAGATCTGTAGTTATCGAGATCCTTGCGGCATCCACCTCGCTGAATCCGGCGCCGAGCCGCTCTGAGAGCGACAGGAGCGCGTCGGAGGTCATTCCTGTTTGATTGGAGATCATGCCCGCGAGCAAAAATACAACTGCAAACGTAGGAATTAGCGTTAGGATATATAGCACATTAAGGCGTATAAGATCCCATATCTTTCTGAATAATATGTCATAGAACAAGCGCAGTCCTTTCTTTTTAGGCGCGTTTTTATATATGCCCGGACCGGGCTTTGAATAGTCTGTATTGAATAAGCCCATATCAGTAGCCCAGCTCCTCTGCTACCATTATCACTGTTATTCTTTTAGGGAAGTGGAAACAGCCGTCAACTATTCCTATAAAGTTGCACATGCGCGGCTGCCCCTCGCAGTTGGAGCAGGTGCAGCAGTCGTCAGTGGCGCACGGAGTTTTGTGGCGTATGCGCTTCGCGTTAAGCGGCGCTATTGAACGAGCGCGCTTTATTCCGTCCTCCATAGTGTCAACGATCTTGTTCACGCCTGCTATGATAATCACCTTCTTAGGACCAAAGGCTATCTGGCTTGCTCTGTTTCCAACGCAGTCAATGTTTACGAGCTGTCCCTCGCGGGTTACGGCGTTAGAGCTTGAGACCATGAAATCAGCCTTGTAGCTTTCACGGTACACATCGTGCATTGCTGCCACGCTTTCACAGTGGAATCTGTCGTAAAAATCATATCTGCCGCTTTCTATCTCGTCCATAATCCCTGTCTGTTTGAGCGTTACGGAGCCGCCCACACATACGCTGGCACCCTCGGGTATGAGCTCAAGAAAAAGCTTTTTTGCTTCTTCTGCATTATCGGCATATAATGCATTGAAATTCTTTGAATTAAGTATGTCTACCATTTCCTTTGCCTGCAGTCTGTAAGCCCATTTTTGTACGTTATCCATTTTATGCACATCCTTTCTTGTAAATACAGGCTGATGAAAAATTTTTGTATATAATGCCTGGATCATTTGTTGTTGCAATAGATATAGTTTTATGATTAAATTATAGATTATTTGCTGAACATTTTCAAGCAATACTGAAAACATATCTAAAAATCTGTAGATAATAGCAAAAAATTTGACGTATATGCTGCAAAAAGACAATATATCCGCTAAATAGCGCACAAAATTACCTTGACGTATATTCTCTTTTTTGTTAGAATTTTTACATAAACAACACCGCGCTGCGGCGCGAGCAAGGAGAGATCATAATGGATTTAAAAGGAAAGTGGACTGCCGATTTAGGCAACGGTAAATACAGGAATCCTATACTTTATGCTGACTATTCCGATCCTGACGTGATACGCGTTGGCAAGGACTTTTATATGACAGCGTCAAGCTTTACATATGTGCCGGGACTGCCGATACTTCATTCGACAGACCTCGTGAACTGGGAGCTTATTAATTATGCAGCTAAGGAGCTTCAGCCGCGCTATGACAAGCCTGTGCATGGCTGCGGAGTATGGGCGCCGTCGATCCGTTTTCATGACGGAAAATTCTATATATATTACGGTGATCCGGACATTGGCATAATGATGACCTGCACAGAGGATATATATGGCGAGTGGAGTCCGCTTGTGTGCGTAAAGGAGGGCGTCGGATTTATAGACACATGTCCGCTTTGGGATGACGACGGCAGAGCATACATAGTTCACGGCTATGCAAACAGCCGCTGCGGGATCAAGTCAAAGCTTGCCGTATGCGAGATGACACCGGACGGTACAAAGGTGATCTCTGAAGATGTAATAGTGTTTGATGGAACGATAAGTCATCCTACTCTTGAAGGACCTAAGTTCTATAAGCGTGAGGGTATGTATTATATAATGGCTCCGGCAGGCGGAGTTCCGACAGGTTGGGAGGTCGTATTAAGATCAAAGAATGTCTATGGCCCTTATGAGGACAGGATAGTTCTGCGTCAGGGCAAGACCGATATAAACGGGCCTCATCAGGGCGGCTGGGTAGAGCTTGAAAACGGCGAAAACTGGTTTATACATTTCCAGGATCTCGAGGTAATCGGCAGGATAATCCATCTCCAGCCGTGCAAATGGGTAAACGGCTGGCTTACAATGGGCGAAAATGTTGACAGCGGTCTGTGCGGTCAGCCCGTAAAGGTGCATGAAAAGCCCAATACCGGAAGCGTATCTGAAATAAAGGCGATTGCGACATCTGATGATTTTAAAAACGGACTTGGAATACAGTGGCAGTGGCAGGGAAATAATAAAAAGGAATGGTATGACATTACCGAAAAAGGACTGCGGCTTTATGCTATGAAAACCGAAACTGAGGAAGAAAGCAATATGTGGAATCTTCCGAATGTATGCACACAGCTGTGGCAGGCGCCGAGCATGACGGTCACAGTAAAGGTGTCAATTCCGCGCGGCGTCGGAAAATGTAAGGCGGCGCTTGGCATCCAAGGTCTAAAGCATGGCTATATCGCTCTTGTTGACGATGGCAGCGTGGAGTTTGTAACAGGAGAGGCATCGCGCGATTCAAAAACATCGGCAGAGCATGTGGAAGCGGACAAGATAATATCACAAACAGAAAATGTTTATTTAAGAATGGAAATAATAAGCCGGGTCAATGCAATGGACGCGCTTGCGCGCTGCTCGTATAGTACAGACGGAAATGAGTTCTTTTATCTTGGAGAATTTAAGCCTGCACAGGGAAAGTGGGTAGGAGCAAAGCACGCTATATTCTGCGCAGGAAAAGACGGCGGCTATGCTGATTTTGAATACTTTGACGTGAAATAAGGAGACTGTAATGACAAAGGTTTTAATGGAGACTGCGCGCGAGATCTGCGATACTATTATGTCGGAGTTTGGCAGCAGCATAAATAAAAAGTGGCAGTATGACGCGGGACTAATGCTCAAGGGCTTTGAACGCGTTTACGAGGAATGCAAAGACAAAAGATACAGGGATTATATAGATGTTTATTTTGACAGATTTATAAAGGAGGACGGGTCTATTGAGACATATGATCCGAACGTCAGGAATATTGACCATATAAACTGCGGAAAGAATCTGTTCTACCTTTATGAAAAAACCGGTCAGGAGCGTTACGCAAAAGCAATAGAGCTGCTGGCATCTCAGTTTGCAATACAGCCGCGTACGCCGTCCGGCGCATACTGGCATAAGCAGATATATCCAAATCAGGTCTGGCTTGACGGCATATTCATGGGCGAGCCTTTCGCTGCCGAATACGCGCGGAAGTTCGGACACCCCGAAAAGTATGAGGACATATTGTGTCAGTTTGAGACCGCGGAAAGACTTACATATTCACCGCGCTGCGGACTTTATGTTCACGGCTGTGATGAGTCAAAGCAGGCGTTCTGGGCTGATAAAAATACCGGTCAGTCGCTCAATGTATGGGGCAGAAGCTGCGGCTGGTTCTGCATGGCTCTTGTGGATACGCTTGATTTTGTGCCTGAGGATTCGCCTGTGTTTGAAAAGCTCCATGCTATGCTCAAAAAGGTCATGGCGAACGTAATAAAATATCAGGACGAGAGCGGCGTGTGGTATCAGGTCATGGATAACAGACGCAGTGACAATTATCAGGAATCTACCTGCACATGTATGTTCGCATACACAATGGAAAAGGGCATCAGAAAAGGTCTGCTTGACGGCGAAATATATGCAGCTCCACTTAAAAAAGCGGTTGACGGCATTATGAATGTGTTTGTAGAAAAACGCGGCAGCGGAACTTATATAACTAAGGGCTGCGCCGTTGCCGGGCTTGGACCGGAGGATAACCCGCGCAGAAACGGTACTCTCGACTATTATTTCAGCGAGTCGGTTAGGGATAACGACTTCAAGGGAGTAGGACCTTTTCTTATAATGGCGGCAACGTATGAAGAATAGGTCAGTGTAACTAAGGGTATATAACAATTGACCGATCGTTCAGGGTGGTAAAATGAAGATAGACAGAGCGTCGGAAAGACCGATTTATTTGCAGATATATGACAGCATAGTTGAAGAAATAGAAAACGGCTACCGTGTTCCGGGCGAACGGCTTCCGTCAAGACGGAAACTGTGCGGTGATCTGAAAATAGCTCAGCAGACTGCTGAAAACGCTTATCAGAAGCTTTTATCAGAGGGATATATCGTTTCCCGCCCGGGCAGCGGATACTATGTTTCAGCTGAAACCGACCGTGACGAAAGCAGCGGTGTCAACGGCAGCGGTATATACAATTTCAGCGCCAACGGCGTTGAGACCTCTAAGCTGCCGTTTGAAACGTGGTCGAAGCTCATGCGCCGCACAATAAAGGAGGACACCGGTCTGTTTCAGTACGGCGAAAAGGCGGGTGAGCTGTGCCTGCGCAAGAGCATAAGGCGCATGCTGCTGCGCACTCAGGGAGTAAAATGCCGCACAGAGCAGATAATAATAGGGCCGGGAGCAGAGGACCTGCTCAGAAGCATTTTTGTTATGCTGTGCGATAACAGCTGCGCTATAATGAGTAATTATTATAATTACAGAGTGAGCGACGCGGCGACGGAAACACGTACTCGCATGAGATATATTTCCGGCGGAAGACTGGGAATAGAGCTTGACGAGCTGCGGCATGTCGATAAAGGCGTTTTGTATCAGAAGCCTACAAATGATCTTCCTACAGCATACACGTTACCCGTGGAAAAGAGGGGGGATATTGTAAGCTGGGCGGGTGACGGAAGATATATCATAGAGGATTCAGCCGATTGCGATTATCAGTATGGCGAAAAGAAAAAAACTCTCTGGAGTATTTCCGGCGGAAAAAATGTCATATATCTCGGCAGCTTTTCAGGCACGATAGCTCCCTCAATGAAAATAGGCTATGTTGTTGTACCCGAGGATATAGCTGAAATGTGGTTCAGAATGAAACGTCATTACACAAGCCGCGTATCGAGAGTTGAGCAGGTAACGCTTTCAAGATTTATAGATCTTGGCTATTATGAGCGGCATATCGCATATATGCGCAGTATATACGGCGAAAAAACGGCAGCCCTGCAGCGCGCTATCACTGAATCGCCGCTTGCTGATGTATCGTCTGTAAGCGGCGTGGACGCGGGAACGTATTGTAACATTCATTTTGATCTAAGGCTAAGCGAGCAGTACACAATGCGGCTGCTGCGTGAGCACGGCGTAAAGCTCAATCCATTAAGCGAGGCTGTTTTTGACAAAAAACGAGCGGTAATACCGGAGAATACCTATAATGTCGGCTATGGTGAAATGCCTATCTCAAAAATACGCGATGGTATAGAAATAATGGGAACATTGCTTGGCAGGTACAAGAAATGAGCTTGTTCCTGAAAATATAAATATCAAAATTTGAGTTATAAATGTAATGATTTATTCTTACTGTGAAAGCGGACTATGTGTTTTGACGTTGACCGGCACTTTTCAAAAATAAGTTAATGGTATATAATAGATATATCAGATTTTAGGCAGTAACGGAATGGACGAGAGAGGAAACAGCTGCTGCCTGACAATTGTAACCTTTATTTCGTTTAGCGGCGGAATATAGCACAACAGCCGGAATAACGGCTGATCATCTTTATTACAAGGAGGAACTATTATGAATTACAAAAAGCTGGTATCAGCTATCTCAGCTGTCACGCTTTTAGCGGGACTTGCAGTTGTACCGAATGCTATGGCAGAGGGAACGGATCTTGTGTATGCCGGAACAGGAGATTACTCAGTAGAAAATGTAAACGGTACAATAGACATCAAATATAAGTATGATGAAAGTATTGAGATTTGTGCTTGCAGAACTCAAACCAATAAAGGAACATTTGATTTTTCAGATAGTGTTAGTAGTGATTTGAAGTCTCTTTTTGCGGATTCAACAGATGGAACGAAAATTGATAGTAAATACACAAGTGTAAAATTAGATTATATTGGCAGTAAGAATAATGGAAGTGATAGAGGCAATTGTTGCCCGTCTATAGCTGTAGATCTTGAAGCGGGAAGCTATAATTTATATTATGTAGGAGGCAACAACAAAATTGAGAGTGTTGATGCTGTTGGATGTGATAATGAAATAGTTTCAATAGGAGCGCAACAGCAAATATCCGACAGTATTTATGTGTATCCTATAAAACTGTATTTATCAGAATCATATGATGGAGATATAAAGTTTGTTGCACCGAGTGGTTCATATCTTCCGGATTTGTATTCTATTAAAATAACTGATGGAGAGCCTTTGGCGGAAAAGACTCAGAATGATGTTATATCTGCTGAGGATATTATCAGACCGCTATCAAACAGAGTGCCTGTCGATATCTCAGGCTTGTCCTGGAATAGTGATTTCACCGGTACAGCCAAAAATGTATTTGGAGATCTTGCTGAATATACAAAAAAGCTTAACTTTACCCAGGATACAGATTATTGCTATATAAATGTTACTGAAGCTGGTAAGTATAAAATGTACATAATCGGCTCAGGAGGTAATCCCACAAAGGTAAACATAATAAATGTAGCTGATAAAAAAACTGTAACATTAGATATGAAGGATGATGTCAGCAATTCAATAAATAATAATAATGCGCTGCTATATGAATCTATAGATTTCGGCTTTGATACTACAGGTATCTATAAGGTAGAGCTTTCAAAATATGACAATAAAGATTATTATACTGATTTTATAGCAGCAGCATTTGAAAAGATCGTGGATGAGCCGGAACCTGTGCTGACCGATCCGACAGCGGAAGTAACTGCTGTGGT
>CALXSS010000059.1 GCA_944391225.1 uncultured Clostridia bacterium | reverse complement strand
ACGAGTTTGCAACAGCCTTGGGGGCTTTAGAAAAATAGTGCAGAACGGACGAAACGAAGGGGCGCAGCCCCCTTGCCAGATAATCTGAAATTTTCATTTATGAAAATTTCCACCTTAAAATTGATAGCAGTATCCTTAAAAAATGGCTTATCTGCTTTGTTCTTTTCGCTTTATGTGGTCTGTGCATTTTGCTACAGCCCCCCAATATAGCAATAATTATTAATCCTGTTCTGCCATCTTTACGAGCTTCTCGTACTTGTCCTCCGCAGCCTTTACAGCTTTGTCGAACAATTCCTCTGCTCTTGCAGGATTTGAACGCGCAAGCGAATTGTAACGAACCTCGCCCATGAGGAAGTCCTTGTATTCCTTGCTCGGCTTCTTTGAATCGAGCTGGAACGGGTTCTTGCCCTCAGCAGCACGTCTTGGATCGTATCTGAAGCAGTGCCAGTAGCCTGACTCTACAGCTTTCTTCTCCTCTGCCTGAGCGATGGTCATACCGCCCTTGATGCCGTGGTTGATACATGGAGCGTATGCTATGATAAGCGACGGACCGTTGTAGCTTTCAGCCTCAAGGAATGCGTTCAGACACTGCTGCTGATTGTAGCCCATAGCTACCTGTGCTACATAGATGTAACCATAGCTCATTGCTATTGCAGCAAGATCCTTCTTCTTAACTTCCTTACCGGCAGCAGCAAACTTAGCGATAGCGCCTGTAGGTGTAGCCTTTGATGACTGACCGCCTGTATTTGAATATACCTCTGTATCAAATACAAGGATATTTATATCATTGCCCGATGCCAAAGCATGGTCAACGCCGCCGAAACCGATGTCATATGCCCAGCCGTCGCCGCCGAATACCCAGCATGACTTCTTTGAAAGATATTCCTTGTCAGCAAGCACATCCTTAGCTTCCTGTGAGGTGATGTTTGCTATTGCCTTTATAAGCTCCTCAGTTGCAACCTTGTTAGCGTTACCGTCTTCCTTAGTTTCCATGAACTTATCGAACGCCGGCTTGACCTCAGGGTTCTCCTCTGCAACCTTAGCAGCCTTTTCAATATTCTGATTTCTGATAGTCTCCTGGGCGATGAACATACCAAGACCGAACTCAGCATTATCCTCGAACAGTGAGTTAGCCCATGCAGGACCCTCGCCGTCAGCGTTTGTTGTATACGGAGCTGACGGACATGAGCCGCCCCAGATCGATGAACAGCCTGTAGCATTAGCGATGAACATTCTGTCGCCAAAGAGCTGTGTTACAAGCTTAGCATAAGGTGTTTCACCACAGCCTGCGCATGCGCCTGAGAACTCAAGATACGGCTTCTTGAACTGTGAACCCTTTACCTTTGTCGGCGGGAACTTGTCAAGAACAGCCTGCTTTTCGCCGAGAGCTGAAGCATAATCATAATACTTCTGCTGATCAAGCTGTGACTCAAGCATGTTCATTTCAAGAGTTGTATTCTTCATGTTACCAGGACATACATTAGCACAGCTGCCGCAGCCTGTACAGTCAAGAACTGATATAGCCATTGTGTAGTACAGACCATCAAGCATCTTAGCGTTTGTATACTTGATGCCCTCCGGAGCATTCTTAAGCTCTTCCTCTGTAAGAACTACAGGACGGATAACGCCGTGTGGACATACATATGAACACTGACCGCACTGGATACATGTTTCAGGATTCCAGGTCGGAACCTTAACTGCGATACCGCGCTTTTCAAATGCTGAGCTTCCGAGCGGAACCTCGCCTGTCTGATACTTTGTAAATGCCGATACCGGCAGCTTTGAGCCTGCAAACTCGCTTATAGGAACAAGAATGTTGTTTACATAATCTATAAGCTCGCCCTCGCCGTCATGATGAACTGAGATGTCCTCATACTCGCAGTTCTTCCAGCTTTCAGGTACTTCTACCTTAACGATCTGCTGTGCGCCTGCATCGATAGCGTCATAGTTCATCTGAACGATCTGCTCGCCCTTCTTTGAGTATGACTTCTTAGCAGCCTCTTTCATGTACTTGATAGCATCCTCTGACGGGATGATATCTGCAAGCTTGAAGAATGCCGACTGAAGAACTGTGTTTATTCTGTTGCCAAGTCCTATTTCAAGACCGATCTTTACACCGTCGATCGTGTAGAACTGGATGTTGTTATCTGCAATGTACTTCTTGACCTGTCCGGGAAGATGCTTTTCAAGCTCCTCGCCTGTCCATGAGCAGTTAAGCAGGAATACGCCGCCCGGCTTTATATCCGATACCATGTCGTACTGACGGATATATGACGCCTTGTGACATGCTACGAAATCTGCCTTGCTTACAAGATATGTTGATGTTATAGGCGCGTTTCCGAAACGCAGGTGTGAACATGTAAGACCGCCCGACTTCTTTGAATCGTAATCGAAATATGCCTGAACGTTCATATCTGTGTGGTCGCCTATGATCTTTACCGAGTTCTTGTTGGCGCCTACTGTACCGTCCGCGCCAAGACCCCAGAACTTACAGCTCTTGATTCCTGCCGGTGTTGTGTCAGGATTCTCATCAAGCGGAAGTGAAAGATTTGTTACATCGTCCTCAATTCCTACTGTGAAGTGCTTCTTCTCTGTGTTCTTGTAAACTGCTATGATACATGCAGGTGTCGTGTCCTTTGATGCAAGACCGTAACGGCCGGCATATACCTCAGCATCAGCAAACTTGCCGCAGTCCTTAAGAGCTGCAACAACATCAAGATAAAGCGGCTCGCCAAGTGCGCCCGGCTCCTTTGTTCTGTCAAGAACAGATATCTTCTTAACTGTCTCAGGAATCGCATCGCAGAAGTGCTGCGCGCTGAACGGTCTGTAAAGTCTTACGCATACAAGACCTACCTTCTGTCCCTGTGCGTTAAGATAGTCAACTGTTTCCTTTATAGTATCGCATACGCTGCCCATTGCTACTATAACCTGTTCAGCATCGGGAGCGCCGTAGTAGTTGAATAATTTATAGTTTGTTCCGATCTTCTCATTTACCTTGTCCATGTACTCCTGACAAACAGCAGGTACATCAAGATATGCCGAGTTTGAAGCCTCGCGCGCCTGGAAATATACGTCGCCGTTCTGAGCTGTACCTCTCTGCGCCGGATGCTCAGGATTAAGTGATGAATGTCTCCATGCGTTGAGTGCATCCCAGTCTACCATCTCAGCAAGCTCATCAAAATCCCAGCATGCTACCTTCTGGTACTCGTGTGATGTTCTGAATCCGTCAAAGAAGTGAAGGAACGGGATACGGCTCTTTATTGTTGTAAGATGCGCTACAGCACCGAGATCCATTGCCTCCTGCGGATTTGTTGATGCGAGCATTGCAAAGCCTGTCTGACGGCATGCCATTACGTCGCTGTGGTCTCCGAAAATTGAAAGAGCATGGGCTGCGATACAGCGTGCGGATACGTTAAATACGCACGGAAGCTGCTCGCCTGCGATCTTGTACATGTTCGGGATCATAAGAAGAAGTCCCTGTGACGCTGTATAAGTCGTTGTGAGAGCTCCTGCTGTGAGCGAGCCGTGTACTGCGCCTGCTGCGCCTGCCTCTGACTGCATTTCAACAACTCTTACCGTGTTGCCGAAGATGTTCTTCATACCGGCAGCTGACCATTCGTCTGTTACTTCCGCCATTGTCGAGGACGGAGTAATAGGATAGATAGCAGCGACATCCGTGAATGCATATGATGCATAAGCGGCAGCGTTGTTACCATCCATGGTTTTCATTTTTCTTGCCATTTTGTAGTTCCTCCTAATTAGATTTTGCAGTCGAACACTTTTGATGATGGCTGCTTGTTATGTTTACTACATACATGTATATATAATACCATTTTTTTATCGAAAAATCAAGCGTTTTACAAGAAAAATTTAAACAAAATACATAAAAGACTTTCATTCACTATGCGAGATAAGAAGCAGTCTTATCTCTTCTTCCATAATACGGCAGCGAGCCGCACTCCTTGCTGCAAGCCTGCTAAGACGCAGCAGCATACGCGAGCTGAGCGTACAGCCTGCCGCCAGCCTTATGCACACCATAAGATTGATATATGAAACGATCAGGGCGCGCGCGCCGCCCTCAGCCATTAGCTGCATACATTTATTGATACATCTGAGCAAGATATTGATGATCCCCTTTCCGTAATAATTGCCTGCAGCAGCGAAACCGCGGTTTCTTATCAGCGGTTATCTGCTGCTCTTCTAACATCAAATAGTCTTTACAGCAGCGTCATTGCAAATCCGTGTTAATTATTAGAATATCGTACTTATTTTGCCCTTTTTCCATGCTTTTTTCTACTGTACTATAAAAAGCATTGACAAGCTTTGTGCCTGATGTTATAATCAATTAAAAGAGAACGGCGGTTTACAATGTAACATAACCGTAACAAAAAAATATTTTTTTGTCCTTGACATTCTCTATATTGGGTAGTATAATATATCTTACACAACAGACACAAGATATTGTATATGGTATCCATTGTCCAACACAATGGCACAAAATACAGTCAGCGTTTGTTCTCGCATAATACCGGCTAATCGTTTGCCGTTACATATATATACAGCGGATACAGAACCGCGCGGCAGTTTTATCAGCTAATTTAATCGAAAGGGACAGGTGGATTTTTATGAAGGTTGTAAAAAAAGACGGTACTAAAGAAGATTTCAACGTCGAAAAGGTCGTTGTTGCTGTCAACAAATCGGCGTTCCGCGTGCTTGTGAAATTCTCGCAGGAGGAAACGGATTTTATCTGCAAGTTTGTTACAAAGGCGGCGGAGTCCATGGGCAAGGACGAGATCGCTATCGCTGAGATGCACAATATAGTTGAGGGCGCTCTTGAAAAGGTAAATCCTAAGGTTGCCAAAAGCTACCGCGACTATAGGAATTACAAGCAGGATTTTGTTCAGATGCTTGACGAGGTCTACAAAAAGAGCCAGTCTATAATGTATATAGGCGATAAGGAAAATTCAAATACAGACAGCGCGCTTGTTTCAACAAAGCGCAGCCTTATATTCAATCAGCTCAACAAGGAGCTTTATAAGAAGTTTTTCCTCACCACAGAGGAGCTTCAGGCTATACGCGATGGCTATATCTATATCCACGATATGTCAGCGCGCCGCGACACTATGAACTGCTGTCTTTTTGACGTTGCAAATGTTTTGAAGGGCGGCTTTGAAATGGGCAATCTCTGGTATAACGAGCCTAAAACGCTCGATACCGCGTTTGACGTTATAGGCGATATAGTCCTGAGCGCGGCGTCACAGCAGTACGGCGGATTCACTGTTCCGTCAGCTGAGCTGATCCTTGAGCCTTATGCTGAAAAATCATATGTTAAATACAAGGATAAGTACCTCTCGCTCGGACTTGACGAGGACAAAGCGGAGGAGCTTACTATTAAGGATATAGAGCGCGACTTTGAGCAGGGCTTCCAGGGCTGGGAATACAAGTTCAACTCGGTATCCTCAAGCCGCGGCGACTATCCGTTCATAACCGTGACAGCCGGCACAGGCACAGGCAGATTCGCAAGAATGTGCACAAAGATAATGTTCCGCGTCAGAATGAACGGTCAGGGCAAGCCGGGCTTTAAAAAGCCGGTGCTCTTCCCTAAGCTCGTATTCCTCTATGATGAAAAACTGCACGGACCCGGCGGTGAGCTTGAGGATGTTTTTGAGGCGGGCATTGACTGCAGCGCAAAGACGATGTATCCCGACTGGCTCAGCCTTACAGGCGAGGGCTATGTTCCGTCTATGTATAAGAAATACGGCAAGATCATCTCACCCATGGGCTGCAGAGCGTTCCTCTCGCCCTACTATGAGCGCGGCGGCATGGAGCCGGCTGACGAGAACGATACTCCCGTTTTCGTGGGACGTTTTAACATTGGAGCTATATCGCTGCATCTGCCGATGATCCTCGCAAAATCACGCCAGGAATCAAAGGACTTTTACGAGGTGCTCGACTATTATCTTGAACTTATACGCCAGCTGCATAAGCGCACATATGACTATCTCGGTGAAATGCGTGCCTCCACAAATCCGCTCGCTTACTGCGAGGGCGGTTTCTACGGCGGTCACCTTGGCATACACGACAAGATCAAGCCGCTTTTGAAGGCTGCTACAGCGTCATTCGGAATAACGGCATTCAACGAGCTTCAGCAGCTCTATAATAAAAAGTCACTGTTTGAGGACGGCAATTTCGCTCTTGACGTGCTCAAGCACATAAACGACAAGATAGCTCAGTTCAAAAAGGAGGACAATATCCTCTACGCTATATACGGCACTCCGGCAGAATCGCTATGCGGCCTGCAGGTAACTCAGTTCAGATCAAAATACGGCGTTATTGAAAACGTGTCTGACAGAGAATATGTTTCAAACAGCTTCCACTGTCATGTTACAGAGGATATTTCGCCTATAGAAAAGCAGGATTCAGAGGTGAGATTCTGGAACCTTTCAAACGGCGGCAAGATACAGTATGTGAAATACCCTATCTCATATAACCGCGAGGCTATAAAAACGCTTGTGCGCCGCGCTATGGCTATGGGCTTGTATGAGGGTGTCAACCTTTCTCTCGCTTACTGCGATGACTGCGGTCACGAGGAGCTTGAAATGGATGTATGCCCCGTATGCGGTTCCAAGAACCTTACAAAAATCGAAAGAATGAACGGCTACCTTTCATATTCCAGAGTCAAGGGCGATACAAGACTTAACTCTGCTAAAATGGCAGAAATAGCTGAAAGGAAAAGTATGTAATGCGTTATCACAATATAACAAAAGACGATATGCTAAACGGCGACGGTTTAAGGGTCGTTCTCTGGGAGGCGGGCTGCGAGCATCACTGCCCCGGCTGCCAGAACCCCGTGACATGGGATATAGACGGCGGTCTCCCCTTTGACGACGCCGCTAAGCAGGAAATATTTGACGAGCTCAATAAGCCGTACATATCCGGCATAACCTTTTCCGGCGGCGATCCGCTCCATACCTGCAACCGCGCCGATACCGCAAAGCTCATAAGCGAGATAAAGGAAAGGTATCCATCAAAAACTGTCTGGATATACACAGGCTATGACTGGGACGATATAAAGGATCTTTCGCTTTTAAAGAACACCGATGTTCTTGTGGACGGACGGTATATTGAAAAGCGCAGAAATGTGAATCTCTATTGGCGCGGCAGCGAAAATCAGAGAGTTATAGACGTAAAAAAATCACTTGACAAAGGCTCGGTCGTTCTGCATTGCGAATAAATCCCGCAATGCACAGCCGCAGAAATATAATCGGATACGGAATGCAATAAAAGAGAGCTGTTGCAAACTCAGCGAGTTTGCAACAGCCTTGGGGGGCTTTAGAAAAATAGTGCAGAACGGACGAAACGAAGGGGCGCAGCCCCCTTGCCCGAAGGCGTACGGGGGTACGTCGAGCGGTGAGTTTCGTTCGTAACATAAAGCGATCTTAATGCTGAAATTTTCATTTATGAAAATTTCAATATTGAACTTGATAGCAGTGATCCTTAAAAATGGCTTATCTGCTTTGTTCTTTTCGCTTTATGTGGTCTGTGCATTTTGCTACAGCCCCTTTAAATGGTTCATATTAAAACGTTGAGGTTGTAGGGGCGTATAGCATCCGCCAGTCATTAGCGCGGTGTGGACGCGGGCAGATAATATCTGCCCCTACAAGAGATCAAAAAGCTATCAATTGCCTGTATAACAAATATGCAACCCCCAATATTTATTAAAGAACCATTTTATTTTGCTAATTAATTTTTATTAAACTTAAAGACATTTAGATCGTATTATACAATATCCGCCGCATTTCTGCTCTTGAATACATTTACCAGCAGAAATACGGTCCTCCGCCGCCGGCAGGCATTATCTCGTCAAGATACTGCGGCTCTCCGCCCTCGATCGGCACGCGGTAAAGCACGCCCATGCCGCTGCCCGAAACATATGAATAATACACATATCCCTCAGCCGCTCCGTCAATAGTCACGATATACGTGTCCTCAGCTATCGAGGTCACAAGCTTTGATGAGTTTCCGTCATAGATGTATATGCTGTTGTCCTCAACGTAGAGCGCGCTGCCCTTATATGTCGCCTCCGCGCAATGTCCGCCTCCCATCGCGGTGTATGGCGCTGTTGGTATCCTTGCCTTTGTCTGTTTCATTGTGTCAAGCTCTATAGCCACGGTCTCTTTCTGATCTGTTCCGTAATATCCGCCCAGATAAAGAACATTGTCTATTATTACAAAATCCCTCTCACCCTCATAATCGACTTCATTGTATTTTTTATCATACAGCAGCTCAGGCTCGCTCAGATCCGTCCTGCACCTGTACAGCGCGGTACTGTAGCCGGCTGAACCGTCTCCGCTCGATATATAATAGATGTATCCGTCATACTCGCAAAAACCAGAAATTACGTCATACAATCCTGTATCTACATTGAGATACTCGCATGTAGGCACATCATTCGTTACAGTATACCTCGCCGCTCTGGAATTGTACGCTCTGCCGTTAATCTCTCCTATGATGCTTGATATCTCAAAATCTTCCTTTTCCTCCGTGGCTATATCCCATCCGCCTCTTTCAGCGGCAGCCGCGAGAACATCCTCATAGTCCTCCGCCGCAAGCTTTTGTGTCATTTTCTCTACAGCGTCCCTATCAGCTCCGCTGTAATACTCAGCGTTAGACGACAGAAACTCGCTCAAGGTCTCGGCGGCGCCTTTGGTGTCCCCCGCGGCATACAAGGCGTCCGCCTTTCTCAGCCACAGACGCGCGTCGGCATCATCAAGCTCTATCGCCTTACTGAGCTTCTCAGCCGCCATACCGTAATTTCCATTATTATAATACTGCTCCGCCTGCTCAACCGCTCTTTTTCCCCTGCTTTGAGGACTTAAAACAGTAAGCCCCGCCGTTACCGCCACCGCCAGAACACATACCACTGCTACCGATATAATAATAACATACGCGCTGCTCTTTTTCACTATAAGCACCCCCTGACCTCTCTGACGCCTTTCGCATAAGCCTGCTCAGAATATATATTAGCTCTATATCTATAATATACCATATATCAAGACATATTTCAAGCATTATGTCAGTTAGCTGTAAAAATAATGAAATTAGCATTTGCGCGGCAGCTTATCATATTCCCTTATAGCTTACCCATTCATCCTGAACTGAATTTCTGTATTCCTCCTGAGCTTTGTCAAGCTCCGCCTGCTCCTCCGGCAGCAGCTTCGACCGGTCTACACTGCTTGGCAGCTCACTGCCTGAAGTATTATCATATACATATGCGCCGAGAATATACCGCGATCTGAGCCTGTCCTTAAGCTCCTTGGTTATATCCGAAACACCGTTTTCAATTTCCGCACATTTATTGAGCCAGTTCTGCGCATCTGCCTCTGTTCTTATAATAAAATCACCTTTTATCCGCTCTCCGTCCAGATACCGCTCAAGCGTTATATCAGACATTCCGCCCCAGGTTATTTTACCATCAAGCACCATTGCGTACCCTGAATACAGGTGGCTGTCAAGCAGGTTGCAGAGTATTATCGCAAGATCTCCTCTCTTCACCGCGCTGTCAGTTTTTATATCCCCCAGCCCGTCTGCAAAACCGTAGTTTATTGCTGTGGTTGTGGTTCCTGTTGGATAGCTATAGTATGTAGGCATAAAATAATAATCATCACTATAGCCCATCATCAGCACAGCTACCTTGAACAACTCATCATAGCTTATTGCATTATCCGGTCTGAATGTACTATCACTATAGCCGCCCATTATTCCAAGCGCTGAAAACGCCCCAATATATCCCTCTGCCCAGTGTCCGGCAGGAACATCTGAAAATGCGCAGCTATTTTGTTCAAGCCTGAACAGCCTGCTTATAACTGCCGCCGCCTCTGCGCGAGTAACTGTATTCTCAGGTTTAAAACTGCCGTCATCATAGCCATCCATTATACACTTATCTGCAAGCAATTCCATATATGGAGCCATATCTTCCGCAATGTCTGTATAACGGCTTTTGCTGTTTTTATAAGCCGCCAGCGAGTCTGTTTCGGTCTTGTCCTCCTCAGGTCTTGTGTCTTGAGTATATATCTCCGGATATCGCTCCGTTATCTTTTTTTCAGCCTCTGCTTTCCATGCTTTTTCAAGCTCCACGTTTTCCTTCTCGTACTCATCAAGATACGCCTTGTCCACAAGCAGCTCACTGTCGCTTATCGGGTAAAATCCCTCCGTTCTCCCTGCTGTCAGAACATTATTCTGATAAGTATACAATATATATTTCTTGCTTTCTGTACCTATTTCCGCATTCATATAATCCATATGGATATAGGTGACAGGCTCTGATATAAACTCGTTTATCGCATCTGCCGTCTTTTCCTGTATTGTCTTTCTGTCATAGATCGTCTCAGTGCAGAGCTGCATAACATAAAGCTCCCCGTTTTCATCCTTATTTATGATCAGACTGTAATATTCTTCAGGATCTTCCTTTCCTCTGCACAGATATATTATCTGATCATCCCAGTTTTGAGGATCTCGCACGCTGTCAAGCACAGAATGTTCAGGATCTATTATATCCCCTACTCTCACAGGCTCAGAAAACGGATCATCACCGCGCTTTACCATTAGTTCGAGCACTTCTCCGCAATAACTCTGCCTGTCAAGAGTGTTCTGCCATACTATCTCGTTTACCTCGTCGGCTGTCATTGCCGACACGCTAAGCGGCATAAGTATCATCGCTGCCGCTGTAAGTATTAGTTTTTTCATATCTTTAAATCTCCCTTTATCATCTGCAATTGATATATATTTTACCTCCGTCTGCCGAATCCAGCTGCATTTCATATATATCCCCGCGCGCGGCATCTAACAAAAAGCTCTCTGCCTCTGCCGCTTTTCCGTTATGTGTCAATGTGACAGAGCCTGCATCACTTCTTATAACAAGCTGCATATCCTCCGCCGCCGTCATTACCATGCTGTAAATACTTCCCGCGTCTGCATTCAATACGTAGCCTGAACCTTTTTCAAGCAGCAACCCGCTCTCCTCGTCAGTCGGCTCTGTTGTTTCTTCATCTATCATAAATGTATAGCTCGATTGACGCTCTATTTCCGGCTGCTCAGTTTGATCCTCAACCTGCTCCGGTTCAGTTGCCATAGCCGTATATGTAGGCTCTGTCACTTCCTGCACAGGCACCGGACTCGGAACAGCCTCTGTTTTATCAGGCTGTGGTATTTCCGTCTCCTTAGGCTGCTCACTTTTTACAGTTTCATTCCGCTCCGGCTGCTCGCTCACAGGGCTAAAAACCTCACTCAGATTTTCCGGAGCTATTTCTGCCGCCTTTGAGAACCCGAATGCCGTCACGGAGCAGACAGACAGCGCAGCTGCTGTTATCATTCCAACTGCCTTTGCCGCGCGCGTTGCCTCTCTGTATTGAATAACCTTTTTTAGCCGTTTTTTCAACTGACGCTTTGACGCCGCCATCGACGTTGAATATGAAGTAATTTTGCTCCCGGTTTCCATAACAGAGAGCAGCAGTCTGCCATATTCCTTTTTATCGCTGATATTAAGCGAGCGCAGAACAGTTTCATCACACCACAGCTCACAGGATTCGCCTATCCGTTTCCGCAAAATATAGACAGCTGGATTGAACCAGTGAACACATGATACCGCAACTGACATTATTTTGAACACTGTATCAAAATGACGGCAGTGCGTAAGCTCATGCGTTATTATCATTTCAAGCTCACGCGCGTTGAACTCACGCTCCGGCAGGATCAGCGCCGGTCTTATAACTCCAAACAGCACTGGCGATATAAGCTCTCCTGAGCTTTTCAGAATCACTCTGCGCTTTATTCCTGCGCGCCTTACAGAGCTGTCAAAAATGTTCTGTATACGCCTATCATCAATTACTGGACAGCGGTACACCTCGTTTGCCAGCTTTATGTAGCTTACAATATTTTTGACAACAAGCAGCACAGATATTACAGCCCACACAGCAAATATCAGCCGCGCCGTGTCCATACTTCCCTCCGCCTGTGTGCCATATATTATAGGCTGTACAGGAGAACTGTCATGCACCTCTATAACCACAGTCTTAGGCACTGCAAACAGAGATGAAATCGGGATCATAAACATTATAAGCGATACCAACAGCATCATATGCTGATCCGCGCTATGGCGCTTCAAAAGCATACGAGCAGCCATTGACATGAAAAGCATTATACTTCCCGTTATGCTGCATATAAGCAGATCGTGTAAAATTCGCGAATACATATCTTTACCCTCCGGTCACTGCTCGTCAAGCCACTGCTTAAGCTCGTCTATCTCCTCCCTGCTCGGCTTTTCACCGCCGTAGAGCGCGGTAAGAAAATTCCGCACCGAGCCTGAATGTATGCTGCTCAAAAATCCCTTTGTCTGCTCCTTTTTGTACTCCTGCTCCGTCACAAGCGGTGTGTAATAGTTAGTTTTGCCCTCACGGCGCACAGACAGCGCGCCTTTGTTTACAAGTCTTTTCAGAAAATTGAGAACTGTTGTCTGCTGCCAGTCGTTTTGCAGCTCTGCCATAAGTCCGGCGGCGGTAGACTCGCCCTCATTTTTCCATATGAGCTTCATAAGCTCCATTTCAGATTCGGATATCCTCATTTGTATCACCTTTCCTTAAGCGCTTATACATCTACTCGTTGTACACCGTGTAGAATGATTATATTATACACGATGTACAGCGTTTTGTCAATAGCTGAAAATAAAAAAATCTTCCTGATAGCGGAAGATTTTTTACGGATAATATGGGTTAGGCTTGAAAAGCAGAACTATCAGATCCACCAAAACGCCTATCCCGAATATGCCGCCTGTAAACATATAAAGCAGACCCATCAATACTCTGCCCTCATAAAATTTGTGTATCCCAAGCAGACCGAAAAACAGGCATAGGAAAAATGATACCCATTTGCTTTTTGGCATTTGCATTGCCTCCCTTCATCTCTTTGAAATCAGTGTAAAAATAACTGCGTTTCATAATTTGACTTGCTAAAGCGGTTAGCTCTTGGTGAGTTTTGAAATTACTATTATATAATATGCCCGTAATCTGCGGTGAATATATACTCTGCAAAACTTTCTTTTCCGGCAAAACTGTTTATATAATATTTTCTATTGCATTTTTGTCAAAGCTCTCATTCATCATTCTTGCGCCCAGAACAAAGCCTGTCCAAAAGCTCTCAAATTCAGCGCAGGCTGCCATCTCGTTAAATGTGTTTACAGCCTCGTAAAACAGCTTTAGCTTTTTACCTTTCAGTTCTTTTCCCAGCTTTTCTTCTATCTTACAAAACCGTTCAAGAGCCTTAGCGTACTGCGATCCGCTCCTGATGCTTTTCTCGCATGGTCTTATATTGCCATAATATAGTTCTTCAATTATATTCATTTCAAGCACATCTGATTATTATTTATTTCAATATTTGATACAATAATATTATAGTTTCTATTTTGGAACCTGTCAAGTGCTTCAATCAAAATATATTTCCATTTCAGAAACTTTGGTTTACTTTCATTTTTATTAACTGTATAATGAACATATATTGAAAGACGAGGTGGAGATTATATGACTTTCGGCTCCAGACTGCGCAAGCTTAGAATATCAGCAGGAATGACTCAAGCACAGTTTGCTGACATGATAAAGCTTTCCACGACTAACGTTTCAAAATACGAAACCGGTGTATTAGAGCCTAACTTAGACACTGTAGTTTTGATATGCAAATTATTTTCTGTATCAGCTGACTATCTGCTCGGAATAAACAACGAATCACAATATCCTCAAATACAATCTGATGAACGTTTTGATAAAAAGCTTGAAAGTTTCTTTCATTTGTCTGAAGATTCACAGGAAAATAGAGTCACTGTAGGCAAAAAAACCGTCCGGTAAGCTTATGCTCAATTTAAAATAGCTGTTCCCGACAACTCCCGACACCTCGCGCAGATCATCACCGCTCATAAGCGTTATTTCCGGCGAGCCGAGCCTGTTATATGACCAATCCTCATATTTAAGATGATACCCGAAAAATTCAGCCGTCATCCGCGCGGGAATACAGATATTTCGCTCACCTATATAAGGCGCGCCAAGGCGCGGTCAGTATCATTGCCGCGCCTTTTCATATCAGAATTTTATCTCTCGTCCCTGCTTTTTCCACTCCATAAACTCGGCTGTTGCCGCAAAAAGCACATCGCCTGATGAGTTTATAGCAGTTTCTAAGGAATCCTGCACTACTCCGATTATAAAGCCTATTGCTACCACCTGCATGGCTATATCATTGCTTATGCCGAACAGCGAGCACGCCATTGGTATTAGCAGCAGCGAGCCGCCCGCTACGCCGGAAGATCCACACGCGCCAAGAGCCGCCACTATGCTCAGCAGTATTGCCATCGGCAGGCTTACCTCTATACCCAGAGTGTTTGCTGCAGCAAGCGACATTACTGTTATTGTTATTGCCGCTCCGTCCATGTTTATAGTAGCGCCCAGCGGTATAGAAACAGAATACATATCTTTGTTAAGTCCGAGCTTTTCACAAAGCGCCATATTTATTGGTATGTTCGCCGCGGAGCTTCTTGTGAAGAACGCCGTCAGACCACTATCTTTTAAACAGCGGTATACAAGCGGATATGGGTTCTGTCTTAAACAAATACCCGCGATCAGCGGATCTACTATAAGAGCCACAAGCAGCATACAGCCAACAAGCACGAGCAGAAGTCTGCCATAGTCTGTAAACACGCTAAGTCCGTTCTCTGAAACAGTTGTGAATACAAGTCCCATTATTCCGAACGGAGCAAAATTGATAACCCAATGCACTGCCTTTGTAACGGCATCGGATATGTTTTTGAGCATCTCCTTAGTGCCGTCGCTCGCTATCTTTTTAAGCGCCAAGCCAAATATCACCGCCCATGAGAGCACGCCTATATAGTTAGCCTCCGAAATTGCCTTTATTGGGTTCTGTACCATGTTCATAAACAGGCTCTGCAGAACCTCGCCTATGCCCTGCACTACCTCGCCATCTGACTCATATGTATTCGCAAGTATAAGAGTTGTGGGGAAAATACGGCTCACTATTACCGCGACTATCGCGGCAAGAAACGTACTTACCATATACAGCGTGATAACCGTTCTGAACCTCTTGCCTATACCCTTGCCCGCATTGGCAAGCGAGCAGATCACAAGCACAAATACCAGCACCGGTGCGATCGCCTTGAGCGCTCCCACAAATATATCGCCTAAAAATCCAACGACCCACCATGATGGCAGCAGCAAGCCGATAAGCACACCGATAACAAGTCCTATCACGATCCTGATGATCAGGTTAGTTTCTACATACATTTTTAAAACTTTCTTCATATGCACTCCTCTTTCCGTTTATTCAGTGAAAGCATGAGCTGCCTGCGAACTCTCCCCGCTGTCATGCTTTCAGATATATCTATATTTTATCATATTGCTGTAAATCTGTCAACGCAATATCAGTTGGATTAAAAGATACGATGCTTCACTGTATCTGTTACAGAATATTCAAAAAAACTTGCGGTGTTTTCATAATACCATATTGCAAATGATCGTTATATATGCTAAGATATAATTGAAAAAAACGTGGACTTAGCGTACTCAGTTAAAACAACGATCATCACTCTATAAACATTAAGCAATTGTAAACCTCTTTAGGAGTTTCACAATTGACTGCTATCATCACGTTAAGGAGGATTTGACATGTCTGAAACATATTGCGGAAAATCATGTTCTGAATGCTTATACAAAGAATCTATGAATTGTTCAGGCTGCAGACTGGGACCTGGGAAACGATTCGGCGGTGAATGCAAAATTGCAGAATGCTGCCGAAACAATGGTCACGAGTCCTGCGAAACATGCTCGTTTAATCAAAGCTGCGGCAAACTGATTAATAGGTATAATGAACCAGAAGCCAGAAAAAAAGCTGTTGAAGCCGAGTTTCAGCGCAAAAAATCTATAGCAAAACGTTCAATTGTTTTAGGCAAATGGCTTTGGATATTATTTTGGCTGCTTATAGTATCAGTAATATCATCCGTTTTCGGAAATCAGTCCTTTATGAATTCTGCTCCAAGTATTTATATGTTCGGAAGCGTGCTGAACATTCTATGCTCTATAATATATGGTATTATTCTTATAAGATTAAGATCCGAAGAGGACCGATACCGCTTAGCAGGAATATTTAAGCTTGTATCTGGCGGGATCGGCATACTATTAGCAGCTGTTGTCAATATATCGCTGCTGAACTGGCTTGTAATATTGCTCTCTATTCCGTCAGTAATTGTTGGATTTATCGGCGAATATAATGAATACAAAGCTCACTCTATCGTATTATTCAACATAGATGATATACTTTCATATAATTGGGAAAAGCTATGGAAGTGGTATATCGGTCTGATGTGCGGTATGATAGGATCATTGCTTTTGACAACGCTCATTCCGATCATAGGATTAATTGCAATTTTCGCTGTTTCTGTAGGATTGATTATTGTTGGTATTACGAAATTGGTATATATGTACAGAACTGCAAATGTATTTCGCCTATATCCTAAAGAAATCCTGACGGAAGATGAAATTTGAACGATGAATAATAGATTTTAAACTGATATAACAAATCATCTGTAATATTACTTTAAGCAATTGTAAAACTACGTTTCACAATTGATCTGGCTAAAGTAGGTTAAAAAAGTTCCATCCGATTACATAAAAT
>CALXSS010000058.1 GCA_944391225.1 uncultured Clostridia bacterium | reverse complement strand
CCGAACCAGTCCTGACTGATCCGACAGCGGAAGTAACTGCTGTGGTTAAATCAGATATGGGTGATGGCGATATGGCGTCGGCTGTAAAGGCGTTAGTAAAGCCGAACGATTATTCTGTAACTGGTCTTACATGGACATTTACAGATGATGAAAAGGGAACAGGCACATATGAAACAACGAAAATAAATATCGCAGGACAGGGCGCTGTAGACTATGTGCTTTACATAAACGGCTATCTTGTTCAGAGTGAAGACAGTGTAAGCGTTGCAGTATCGAGCAAAGCGCCTGTAAGCGCGATCAATTGATGACGGAGGTTTATTGATATGAAAAAGATATATAATGATCCCGAAATGAACATGAGTATATTCTCGGATGAGAATATCGTTACAGTTAGCGGCGGTAAGGCTCTGGATGATGTACAGTCTCAGCTTACGCCGGGCGAGGGCGGCAAATCGGAAACTATTGATTTAAGCCAGATCACTTGGGTGCCGTAATAAAAATAGCTTATTCCAAACGGGCTGTCGGGTGCGTTGTACCCCAAGCTAAGGCGTATCATACGGCAGCCCGCCTCTATATATAGGAACCTCTCTCCCTATAAATGAGCAGGGGCTGTTGTAACTTGTTTTGCAACAGCCTCTTTTCATTTATAAAAATAACTGGACTACATGTGTTTTTAAAAACCGGCACTGTGCAGAGGTGACTGTTTGGTGTATAATATATGTAAAGTGTTTATAAAAGGTGTACAGTAGCTGCCTATGCGGACGGGCAGATACAAGCGTCTTGAAAGAAATAACGCCGCGGTATGCGCCGCGGCAAAGGAGGAAATGCAATGAGAATCAAAAGAACGGCTGCGCTGCTCACTGTGGCTGCTATGAGCACAGCTATGCTGACGCCGCTGACGGTCACAAGGGCTGCAGGCGGCGAGCTTTATGTTGGCGTTGACAGAGAATATACGACCATCAATCAGGCTCTTGACGCTGTGAAGGGCGGAGAGTACGGTATACCGTCAAACGAGTCTGAGCGTATAACCATCAACGTGGATCCGGGCAGCTATGAGGAGCAGGTCATATTTGAGGATATCAGCTTTGTGACCTTGCAGCAGACACCCGGTACAGATGAAGATGGGCGTGTAAATCTTTCATGGTATTATTGCGTGGGCTACTGCGCGTCAAACGCCGATCTTAACGGTCAGTACGACCCTAAGCTTGACTGGAGTCTTGACGAAACATGGGAAGGCTATGATGAGAATGACGAGAAGTTTACTCGTTATGAGATAGGTCAGAGCCTGTCAGGAGTGTCATCGATATCATATTATGACACGGACGGAACACTGCATGAGAATGTTCCGGTCAAAACCACCTGTCTCGGCGATACGGGCGGCATGGACAAGATGGCTCCTATAGTTGTCAGAACGACATCGAGCGATATAACCATAAAGGATCTGAATGTAGTAAACAGCGCGACTGTAATGGTCACTCAGGGTGAAAAGGATGCTCATCTTACCCCTGCATATGACAGACGCGAGGGTGTGGCTCAGTCATATGCTCTGCCGGATCGCTCGGCGCTCAGCATATGCACAGAGGATACTCCGGAGGAATATGTGGATATGAACTCATATGATCCCGGCGGCAGCTACACTCCTGGTCAGAGCGCATATCTTGTCCGTTCCTCAAGATTCAACGAGAGATCGCACGCGCTCTCTCTTAACGGCGACAGGATAATATTAGAGAACGTGCGCGCGCGCGGCAATCAGGATTCCGTATACATAAGCAAGGGAAGAATGTATTTCAAAAATTGTGATCTTATAGGCGGAACAGATTATATATACGGAGATGCCACAGCTGTGTTTGACCATTGCCTGCTCGGAGCGGAGGGTATGTCAGATAAGGATTACGGCGCAACTATCACGGCTGCCAACACGGATATAAACAAGCCGTATGGATATCTTTTCTACAACTGCGAGCTTTATAATGTCCGCGATAATATAACTGACTCGCTCTATGGACGTCCATGGGGCTCAGCCGCTCAGGTAACGTTTTATAATACTGTTATAGATGATACGGCGGAAACAGGCGCGTCAGCTGCGGGTATAGCAAGCGAGGGGTGGCGAGATATGTCTGCCTCTAAGAAAGAGGAAGCACGATTCTTTGAGTATGGCACAGTAAATAGAAGCGGCAGCCAGGCAGACCTCAGCGGCAGAGTGGTGAACACAACAGCCGGCATGGGTACAGTGCTCGATCAATGGCAGATACTTGAGTTTAATCCGCGCAATTATCTTGCGGGAAACGGCATATACTCAGATGATTGGGATCCGATGGGGTTCGGCGGTGAATATCTTTCGACTGTTGACGGCGAGCTTGAAAACGCGTCAATAAATGTTCCGGCAGGAAACGAAACAGAGGTAACTCTCCCCGTTCCGTCAGATCCGGGAATAGAATATAAATGGGTCAGCGATTCAGCTAACGTGGTTGTGAGCGGCGACGGCGCTGCGATGAATGTGACACGCCCGGCAGCGGGAGAGGCTGCTATCTCGACCACAGTGACCCTGTATGCGCGCGATACCGCTACAGGATTCGGTGATAAAAAGATCATCCCTGTGACTATAGAGCCGACAACAGACACGGAAAATGTGTTTGATATACCGGTTACGATCAGCGCGTCATCTTCAGCCGACGGCGACTGTGATTATATAGTTGAGATAACGTTAAACGGCGCAGTTATTAAAAAACAGACGTTCACTATCCCATCAGGAGAAAAAGCAGCGTCCGGTGTTATAGAAAATGTGCCGGCGTCATCGGAGGGGATCACATATGACGTTGCAGTCACATCAGTAAGCGACGACTATACTATAACAGATCCTGACGGCGGAAAGACTACAGTAACAGGCGTTACGGGCGTTGAGGTACCGCTTGATATAACGGCGGAAATGCTCGTAGATGATGTTATAGATACAGGCGTAACATTTTCACCTGAAAGCACAAGTTATGTGACATATGACCTTATCTCGCTCGCAAGAGAGGCGGGTGCGGATATCAGCATAATGGATTCGGACATAATAACTGTTTCATATGATCTTGATGTGTCATCAAAGCCTGCAAAGGAAAGCTATATAGATCTTGTTTCGACAACACCGGCAAGCAGCTTTAAAAACGGCGCGCTTTCATCAAGATACGCGTGTTTCAGAATAAAAAACAACTGGGAGCAGCTTGATATGGCTGATTGTGCCGACGCTATGAGCGGTTCGAGCACAACAGAGCATCAGTGGCTCAATATAGCCGGAAAGTTTGACTATTCAACAACAAGTCATGTTGAGGCTACTATCAATTATAAGACCGGAACGATATCCGGCGCTGCTTCAGGAACAGGAAATTATCAGTCGAATAAAGAGTACACATTTGCGTCATTCCCGTCAGAGGCAGCCAAGGGCAGCCTTTATATGGCTGTATATCCGGGGGATACAGGATATTATACAATATCAAATATAAAGGTAAGGTATAAAAAACTGATAACTGACGATAAGCCGACCATTACCGAAAAGGATACCGTAACAATAGACGCCGCTTTTGATTCAAAGACGGATGATTTCAAGTCGTTTGACATATATTCACTCGCTAAGGCGGCGGGCGCAGACAGCAGCATTGACAAGTCTGACACGATAAAGATAGAATACGACCTTGTTGTCAACAAGGATATGTCAGCCGACGGCTTTATTGATCTTGTCTGCAAAACGCCGTCGGAAACTGTGACAAAAGGCGTGCTTGCTGATCGTTATGCGCTTGTAAAGCTGAACCAGAGCTGGGATCAGCTTGATATGGTGGACTGTACAGCATATTATTCAGGTTCGTCGAGCACTTCCGGTCAATGGCTCAATATCAGCGGAAAGTTTGATTATGATAATAAGACGTCAAACCATGTTTCTGTAACTGTTGATTATAAGAACAGAACTGTATCGGCATCGGGAACGGGAAGTGGAACATATCAGGGAGATAGCTCGTATACATTCGGCGGCTTCCCTCTGGCAGCAGAAAAAGGCGGTTTGTTTATGGCGGCATATCCTAACAGCGGAGAGGATTATGTGATGACCAATGTTCAGGTAACATATGATAAGATCGTGGAACAGCCTGATCCTACAACATCGCCCGATCCAACACAGGAGCCGCAGAAAACATCTGAGCCGGAGCTTCCGACATTATCGCCTGACGGCATATATGTTGATCTCACCGCGCTTGACGATGTGCCTGTATACAGCGCGGAAACCGGAAAGGGCTTTGTATCAAAGTCAGGAGCGATAATGCCGTCGGGCAGCGAAAGAATGGTAGCTCCTGTATCAGAGATAACAATAAACGCAGATGGCGCGTCTGTTACGGAAAGTGACGGAGCATATATCGTAAGCTCAGCAGACAGCTCAGAGGGCTATAATTACGGCGGACTTATATACAGAGCTGATGTAGGCAAGCCCGGCGCATACAGAATAACTGTTGAAATAGGCGGAGACAAGAGCAATACTCGGATCGCGCCTACTGGAATGGAGGCAGGCAGACTAACAAGCACAAGCGCATGGGATACAGCAGGTCTGGTAAGCCGCGAGACCTCTGCCTCGTGGAACGGTCCAGTATGGACTTATGACTATGCAACAGGCAACAGCTTTATAGAAATTGAGATAGAGCCTACTACCTGCCCAACAGTCAGCGCGCCACAGACAGTAACTGTAAAGAATATCAAAATTGAACCTATAGAGGTAAATGCGGCAGGCGATAAGCCTACTATACATATTCTTGGCGATTCCACTCAGAAAACATATACTTTCAATTCGCCTATAAGCGCATGGGGTCAAACTCTTGCGGCATATTTCGACCCTGACAAGGTGAATGTAGTTAACTATTCAATGGGCGGACGCTCAATGAAGGCAAACTATACAGAGGGCAGAACAGACGATGTTCTGCTGCGCGGAAAAGCGGGAGATTTTGTGTTCATACATTCCGCGCACAATGATGAAACAAACACGGCAAGAGACCGTTTCTCACGCGGAACGAATTTCGGAACGCCGGAAGAAAACAACGAGCTTTATAACCGCTGGCTTGATTTCTATGTAAGCGCAATAAAGGCGCGTGGCATGACGCCTGTGTTTGTAACGGCAATGCCGAGAACAAACAAGGGCGTGTATACGGAAAGCGCAGAAAAGCCTAACGGATTCAACCCGGATTCGCCGGGCAATATGCGCGCTAAGGCGGCAGCTGATCCTGAGGTGGGGCTTATAGAGCTGTATGAGGGCGCAAAGGAATATATAGACTCTATTGACGACAACGAGGTATTAAGCATTTATAACAGCCTTGAAGCAGGAGAAACTCCGGCAGACGGCGTGGCGAACGGCAACACAGGCGACGGAACTCATTACAGAGAGGCGGCGGCAAAGCAGTGGTCAAGAATAATGCTCCAGAGCATATACGATCAGTCTACAGCGTCCTCTGACCGGTACACCGATAAGGACATCATGCAGGAGCTTGCAGGATATATGCGCGAGGGGGTAGCAGAGGCTGCCGCAAGCGGAGACTGGACAGAGGTATTCCCTGAAATGGCGTTAGATGTAAGCGCGGTAGGAATAGCGCCGGGGGCAGTTCCTCAGGCGGAGGAAAACTTCTATTACAGAAACGCTATAGAAAAAACGCTGCAGCTTGGCATACTCCACAAGGATAATGATGATCTGTTCCATCCAACAGATACAATAACAGTAGGCGAGTTTGCTCGCGCGGTCGAAAAGGCATTCGGACTTGAGGAAAACTCGCTTACGAGCTATACAAAGACATACAGCGAGCTTACGTCAGCTCCGACCGCGGCGCCGACAGCAGCTCCGACCGCGACGCCGACAGCAGCTCCGACCGCGGCTCCTACAGCAGCTCCGACCGCGGCGCCGACAGCAGCTCCGACCGCGACGCCGACAGCAGCTCCGACCGCGACGCCGACAGCAGCTCCGGCCGCGGCGCCGACAGCAGCTCCGACAGCGACGCCGACGGCGGCTCCTACAGCAGCTCCTACAGCGCCTCCTGCTTCTGAGCCGGAGCTGAGAGTGAATGTCTCTGACGGAAAGACTGTTATAGAGACTATCGGTATGGATTCAGGAGTGGTTATTGCGGCTGTTAAGAATGGATCAGGCACGGCGGCTGTAAGGCTTGAGGAAATAGACGGCAGCACAATTACTATAGACGGCATAGAGGCGAATGCTGTATACGCATGGGAATCATTGGAAAGCATGAAACCGCTTTGCGATGCTTATATAGGCGGCAGTGTAAGCGTTGCTGAATCGGATATGTATACTGTTACAGTATCACAGCCAACAGAGGGCGGAGCGGTAACTGTATATGATGAGAGCAGCTATAACACATTTACCGCGAATATAGGCAGCGGTATCGAGTCGGGACAGGTAATATCTGATAACGATTACTTTACATTGACAGCTTCGAATGTTATTGTAAATAAGACCGACAAGGGCGGCGTATTCGATAACGAGCAGATAACCACTGATTATATTGAGCTGCATTCAAGCAACGATAAGCTTGCCGGATACACCGCAAAGGCAGACGGAACATTAACTGCGTATATGCGTTTTGTAGGCAACAAGTATATAACGCTTGAAAATCTTACCGATTCAACTAAGGTACAGAAGTACATTGACGGATCATCAACAGCCGGAACAAGCGACAATGTATATGCTGCGCTGAGCTTTGAGGTCGAGGCAGGAAAATCATATCTTCTCTACAGCCAGGGCGGTACGGGCAGATTGTTCGGTATAAATTATGCGTCAGATTATCCGTCGTCACAGACTGAATTGACGGTGGCGGCAGGCTCTGTTATAAGGATAACAGCATCGGCTGACGCTTATTGGCTCAATGATACTATTACGGTAAACGGTGAGAGTATTTCTGAGGCTAAGGAATGCACATATACTGTAAACAGCGATATTACAGTATCAGCAACCTTTATAGAAAATCCTGAGCCTAAGCTTGTTGAAACAACTGTTATTGCAAGTGACGCGGCTCTGACTCGCGAGGCTATGGGAGCTATATTGTATGACGCATATCTGCTCAGGTTTGGCAAGGATGAAAGCGGCTCATGGAATAAGCCAAAGTATATGACCGATTACAACGGTACTGTACGTCCGCCGGATGATCCTGATTATGATCCGAATATCACACAGGACGGTTCAACGCAGTATTATCCGAACACAGGATGGGCAGCTCTTACAGACCTTGACATACTTGATGATTCACTTTATGGAAAGGTCAAGGAGGTATATAACCTTGGATTGATGAGAACTGAGCAGGGCATAGCAAGAGGTTCTATTGCAAACGGCACAGAAATAGAGCCAAAGGCAGAGGTCACGCGGGCAAAGGCAGCAAAGACACTTAACTTCATTTATATTCTTACTCAGCCCGTTAACGGTGAAAGCCAGGTGCTTCCTGAGGGCAATCTTGCGGCTGTAAAAGCAGCTCCAATTGAAACGCCTAACAGTGATGCCCCGTCAACACCGGTCATCAAGGAAAACTAAATAGCAGAAGTAAAAGAGGCTGTTGCAAAATGCACAGACCGCATAAAGCGAAAAGAACAAAGCAGATAAGCCGTTTTTAAGGATCACTGCTGTCAAGCTTAAAGAGGCTGTTGCAAAACTCAACGAGTTTGCAACAGCCTCTTTATAATAGGTTTAATAAACATGAACCATATATGATGTATGTTAAAGCGTTATATGAACGTATACGTCCGAAAGCGGTATTATTGCGAGGCGGCAAAGTATAGATCAAGTATCAAAATATCTTTAATCCGTAGTTTCGCGGCGTATAAGTATCGGGGTTATTATCCTGTGTTCGGGCGCAGCTGGCGTAGATCCCTTTTCCATAAGCTCAGAAAGCATGCTCATCGCCTCGTCTGCCATTATATCCGACTGCTGACCTATTGTGCTTATTGGGATCATTGCTTCCTCAGATATAGGCGAGTTGTCAAAACCGATCAGCATGTAGTCGGACGGTACGGCTTTGCCGCGCCGCAGAAGTATGTTGAGGATAATATTGGCATAAGTGTCGCTTGAGGTGAATATACCCTTTTTTCTGCCGGGATATTTTTTTTCAAGCCTGTCTATTATCTGCTCAAGCTCAGCCCTGTCCTCAGAATATGAATTTTTGAAATTGCAAAGCGTAACATCATGCTCTTTTCTGTGCGATACACATGTATCACGAAACCCGCGTATTCTCCGGTAAGCGGGTGTTTTTTCGTCTATATCGGAGTTTATGTGTATTAAGTGATCACACCCGCCGCGTATGAGCAGGCTTGTGGCTTGCACTGCTCCCATATAGTTGTCGGTGTTGACGCTGCATATGTTCTCGTCCTCGCGCTCTATCCCTACAACAGGAACGCCGCAGCGCGCAAGCTCTGATGAGGGGATAGTGTGGCTCATCATGATAAGACCTTCTATTTTGTATGCAAGCAGTTCAGAGAGATACCGGCGTTCCTCGTCCTTATTGTCGTTTCCGGCGAATACAATGAATTTGTATCCGTATTTTTCATATGTTGAAAGCAGGGTATCAAGCATCTTTGCGTAGAAATGCAGATACAGGTTCGGAACAATTATGCCTATAAACTCTGTTTTCCCGCTGGCGAGTATCCGCGCGACCTTATTTTCACGGTATCCGAGCGTGTTTAATGCGTCGCTTATTATTGCTCTGTTCTCACTTGTTACAGAGTTTGGATTATTGAAATATCTTGATACAGTGGTTTTTGAAAAACCGGTGTATTTGGCTATATCATTATAAGTAACATTCTTTTTAGTCATCGGTCCATCTCCGTTTCTGATATGAACATTATAACATATACTAAGTATGTTTTCAATCTTGTTTTTGAGGCTGTGTTCTCTTTGTATAGTATGTACAGAGCATACATTGTGATTTGCACAGTTTTAACAAATTTGTGTTTGGTGCTTGACAATTCTACCCCGTACTGCTATACTGTTATTGTAAAGTAACCGGTTACTTTTAGGCTTTGGATATTAAAGTAACTGAAATTTGGTCGAAAATAATGGATCGTGATTGATCAACGATATATGGAAAGGAGTTCTTGCAATGAAAAGATTTGATGTTGCAGCTTTAGGCGAGCTGCTTATTGATTTTACCGATAACGGATCAAGCGCGCAGGGTAATCCTGTTCTGGAGGCGAATCCGGGAGGCGCGCCGTGCAATGTGCTTGCCATGCTCAACAGGCTTGGCAAAAAGACCGCGTTCATTGGCAAGGTAGGCGATGACAGATTCGGACATATGCTTAAAGAGGTAGTGGAAAAGAGCGGCACTGATGTTACAAATCTTATCATTGACAGCAGCGCGCATACAACTCTTGCGTTCGTTCACACTATGGAGGGCGGCGAGCGCGAGTTCAGCTTTTACCGCGATCCGGGCGCGGACATGCTGCTCACTGCCGACGAGGTTAAGGAGGATATTATTGCAGGATCAAGGCTGTTTCATTTCGGAACGCTTTCCTCAACTCACGAGGGCGTAAGAGCTGCCACTCGCCGCGCTATAGATATAGCGGAAAAGAACGGGCTGCTCATATCGTTTGATCCGAATTTGAGAGAACCGCTGTGGAGATCGCTTGACGATGCAAGACGCGAGATAGAGTATGGTCTTGCTCACTGCGATATCCTTAAAATATCCGATAATGAGCTGGAGTTCATGACGGGTACAGATGACTATGACAAGGGTATTGGCATGCTCCGCGAGAGATTTGATATAGAGCTTGTTTTCCTCACACTTGGCAGCAGCGGAAGCAGAGCGTTTTATAAAAATATTTCAGTCTCAGCCCCCTCATTTAACGAGATAACTCCGATAGAAAAGACTGGCGCGGGCGATACGTTTGCAGGCTGCGCTCTTTCCAAGACGCTTGATATGGGAATAGAGAATATTACTGAGGAGAAACTCAGAGAGCTGCTTATTTTTGCGAACGCCGGAGCTACTCTTGTAACAGCGCGAAAAGGCGCTCTTAAGGTAATGCCGCAGGAAGATGAAATAAACGAATTAATAAAGAGGTACAGCAATGAATGATGAATTTAAACAGAGATTAAATAAATATTACGATGAGCTCAAATGGCTGTATTGCGAGCTATACGAAAACAGAGCGGATGAGCTTGAAAGGCTTTGCAGCAATATATACGGGTTTTATGACGAGAGAAAGCCGGAGCTTAAGGCTCTTGACAGAAAGAGAGCTGCCGATCCCGACTGGTACAAAAAGGGCGGCATAACCGGAATGATGATGTATACAGACTCTTTTGCCGGTGATCTAAAGGGCGTGGCAAAGGAGCTCGATTATATAGAGGAGTGCGGCGTAAACTATCTGCATCTTATGCCGTTACTGGATTCTCCCGAGGGCAGGAGCGACGGCGGATATGCGGTCTCGGATTTCAGACGTGTTAATCCTAAGCTTGGCACAATGGAGGATCTGGAGGCTTTGGCAGGCGAGTGCCGCAAGCGCGGTATAAGCGTATGTCTCGACTTTGTAATGAACCACACATCAGAGGAGCATGAGTGGGCAAGACGCGCAAAGGCAGGGGATTGGGAGTATCAGAACAGATACTTCTTCTTCAATGACTACGGTATTCCGGCAATGTACGAGCGAACTGTTCCGCAGGTATTCCCTGTAACAGCCCCCGGCAATTTTACATATAATCATGAGACGGGCAAGTTTGTTATGACAACGTTTTATCCGTACCAGTGGGATCTGAATTATTCAAATCCTGTGGTGCTCAGCGAGATGATATATAACATGCTGTTCCTTATAAACAAAGGCATAGATGTCATACGTATAGACGCTGTGCCATATATCTGGAAGCAGCTTGGAACATCATGCAGGAATCTGCCTCAGGTGCACAGCATTGTGCGCATTATGAGGATAATATGCGAGATAGTATGTCCGGGAGTGCTGCTCCTTGGCGAGGTGGTAATGGAGCCGGATAAGGTAGTCCCATATTTCGGCAGCCCTGAAAAACCGGAATGCCATATGCTCTATAATGTTACAACAATGGCTGCTACCTGGCATACAGCTGCTACCAAGGATGTAAGGCTGCTTCGCCGTCAGCTTGATATCGTAAATTCACTTCCAAAGGAATATGTTTTCCTCAATTATCTGCGCTGCCATGATGACATAGGATGGGGGCTCGACTATGACTGGCTGAAGCAGTTCGGTATAGCAGAGCGTTCGCACAAAAACTTCCTGAATGATTTCTTTACAGGAGAGCTGCCTTATTCATACGGCAGAGGCGAGCTGTATAATTCGGATCCGCTTTCAGGCGACGCCCGTCTTTGCGGCACTACAGCCTCGCTCTGCGGTATTGAAAAGGCTGAATATGAGAATGATGAGGCAGCGCTCGAGCGGGCTGTAAGATTTGACCTGACACTGCATGCTTATATGCTGTCCATGTCGGGGATACCGGTCATATACAGCGGAGACGAGATAGCGCAGCTCAATGATTATTCATATCATGGAGTACCCTCAAAGCGCGCTGATTCAAGATATATACACCGCGGCAGATTCAGCCGTGACGACGCTGCTAAGCGCAATGATGTATCGACAGTTCAGGGCAGGATGTTTAAGGGGCTAAAAAAGCTTATAGACACCAGGAGCGGCTCGCCGTTGTTTTCATGTGATGCAGCCGTGTATACTATAGATACCGGCAGCGATTCACTGCTCGGCGTTGTGCGTGAAAAAGATGGAAAAAGACTTACTGAGCTGTACAGCTTCAGCGAAAATGAGCTGACGGCACAGCTCAGCCGTGAAGTGGACGGAAAAGACCTGATCTCCGGCAAAAAGCTCAGCGGCAGAGAAATAAAAGTACCTGCTTTCGGCTCGTATTGGCTGCTGGAAAATATTAAATAAGCATAAAAGATCCCAATGCCGCTGCGCTTTTACACTGGCACGGAGCGGCTATGGGATCTTTTTATGATTCATATTAAATGTAGGGGCGGATAGTATCCGCCGGTCATTAGCACGGTAGGGATGCGGGCAGATAATATCTGCCCCTACAAGAAATCGGGAGCTATCAATTGCCTGTATAGCAGATATGCAACCCCCCAATATTTATTAATGAACCTTTTTATATCAGAAATTGATTTTTGGCAGGGTAGCAAAACCGCGCTCAAGATCCTCGTCTGTAGGAATGTAGTCGGTCATTGTACCGTTCAGATATGCCTGATAAGCTGTCATATCAAAATATCCTGTGCCGGTAAGGCCAAACAGTATAGTTTTAGCCTCGCCTGTTTCACGGCAGCGGATAGCTTCATCCATGGCTGCCTTTATTGCATGTGATGATTCAGGTGCGGGCAGCGTACCCTCAACTCTTGCGAACTTGACTGCCGCTTCAAATACCTTTGTCTGCTCGCATGATACGGCGCGCATATATCCGTCATGATACAGCTTGGAGAGGATAGGCGACATGCCGTGGTATCTGAGTCCGCCCGCGTGGTTGGGCGACGGCATGAATCCGCTGCCAAGCGTGTACATTCTCATAAGCGGCGTCATTTTTCCTGTATCGCCGAAATCGAACGCGTATCTTCCGCGTGTCAGAGACGGACATGACGCCGGCTCTACCGCAACGAAATCTATATTGTTTTTGCCCTGGATATAGTCTGCCATGAACGGTGAGATAAGTCCGCCAAGGTTCGAGCCGCCTCCGGCGCAGCCGATTATCATATCCGGCTCTATGCCGTATTTTTTGCATGCGGCGTATGTCTCCTGACCGATTATCGTCTGATGTACAAGCACATGGTTGAGCACGCTGCCGAGCACATAGCGGCAGCCCTCAGTTTTGAGCGCGGTCTCCATTGCCTCTGATATTGCGCAGCCGAGCGAGCCGCCTGTTCCGGGATTTTCAGCAAGAATGCGTCTGCCTACCTCTGTGGTATCGGAGGGGGAGGGTATTACCTTTCCGCCGTAGGTCTCTATAACAGCGCGTCTGTGCGGCTTCTGCTCTGCCGATACCTTTACCATGTACACGGTCAGATCCATTCCGTAAAACGCGCATGCCATTGAAAGGGCTGTTCCCCACTGTCCCGCGCCTGTCTCAGTCGTAAGGCTTGTAAGCCCCTGCTTCTTAGCGTAATATACCTGCGCGGCAGCTGAGTTGAGCTTGTGCGAGCCTGATGTGTTGTTTCCCTCAAATTTATAGTAGATCTTTGCCGGAGTGTCAAGCGCCTTTTCAAGATTGTACGCTCTTACAAGCGGAGATGGGCGGTACATCTTATAGAATGAACGTATCTCCTCCGGTATCTCGATATATTCGTCTGTGGTGTTAAGCTCCTGCGCTATGAGGTCATCGCAGAAAACCGGGCGCAGATCGTCCGCTGTGCACGCCTTTCCTGTAGCCGGGCTTATAAACGGATCCGGCAGCTCCTTCATTACGGCGCGCACGTTGTGCCACGCCTTGGGCATCTCGCTTTCCTCAAGAAAAATTTTGTATGGTATCTCTGCCATATTTTTTCGTCCTTTCATAAATATATTTGAGCTCAGCCGCAATGCGGCAATAAAAAAACTCTGTCTGTGAATGCAGATAGAGTAAACTAATGTATTCAAAAAGAACGGAGCTGTTCCGCTGTACTTTCTGGTCTTGTCTAATCTGATCTGAACTCATCTATCTATTATATAGAATAGCATATTTTTATTGTTTTGTCAATATCGTTTTTGTAGGTTTTAAATATAAATAATTGAAAAACTGTATATGCTGTGATATAATATGATCATATCAGGGCGGGGGTGAACTGTATGGATAACAATAAGGTGTTTTCAATGAAGCTTTCAAAGGTATATCCTTTGCTTATAGCAAAGGCGGAAAGAAAGGGCAGAACTGCTGAGGAGGTAGACGAAATCATATGCTGGCTGACCGGCTATGACAGGGCGGACATAGCAGAACAGCTCAAAAAAGATGTGGATTATGGAGATTTTTTCAATGACGCGCCGCATATGAATCCTGATATTGAATATATAAAGGGGACGATATGCGGTGTTCGCGTTGAGGAAATATCCGATCCGCTCATGAGAAAGATCCGCTGCCTTGACAAGCTTGTGGATGAGCTTGCAAAGGGCAGACCGATGGATAAGATACTTAACAGAAAAAAATGATACTTTGAAAAGGGAGGCTGTGTATATGGATAAGGTTTGGGAACAAATGCTGAAAGCTGCAATGTCAGTGCAGAACGGAAGAAAGATATCAGACTATGTGGAGGCAGGCGGCGTGGCAGCGGCGGTGCTTTCAGATAGCGGAAGAATTTACACGGGAGTGTGTATTGACACGAGCTGCACTCTTGGCATATGCGCGGAGCGGAACGCTATATTTAATATGATAACTAATGGTGAGCACATAATAAAAAGAGTGCTGGCGGTCATGCCTGACGGCACAGTGGGCGCGCCCTGCGGGGCATGCCGCGAGCTTATGACGCAGCTCATGCCGGAGAGCTATGGGGATATAGAGATATTGCTCGATCAGCAGTCCGGCAGAATAGTCACCTTAAAAGAGCTTACGCCGATGTGGTGGATATGATAGGGCGATATTAAACAGGGGCAGCTGCAAAACTCAGCGAGTTTGCAGCTGCCCCTGTTTATTATGACGTTTGCCTGAACGCTTTGAACTCTGACGGTGTGCATTTCATCTCAGCCTTGAATATCGTGCTGAAATATGCCGCGCTCGAAAAACCACAGTTCAGTGCTATCTCAGTCATGTCAAGCTCAGTGTCACAGATCATCTCACAGGCGCGCTGTATGCGGACATTGTTTATATAGTGTGTGAGCGTCATACCGGTTTCTTTTTTGAACAGCCTGCACAGATAGCTTTTGTTAAGATAGCACTGAGCGGCTATTTCGTCTATTCCGTTGATCTGAGCGTAGGATCGATTTATGTATTCTATCACCGGCTGAAGCGTGCGCGACGCCTTTGTGAGCGGCTGGGCTTTCTTTTCCGGCGCGCGCGCAGCCGCGCTGCACAGCAGCTTTAATATACCGGCAAAGCTTATATAAAATAAGCCGTTTGAGCCGTATTCAGAATGCGCCGCGCGGAACAGGCGTTCAAGCTCTGCGCACTCCTCCTTGTTAAGCCTGATGTATTCTGTTTCAAAGCATGAGAGCAGCTCTCCGGACGCCTTTTCAGTAAAATAGCTCCGCATGAATTCAGAGGTAAATTCTATATTGTATCTGACGTGAGCGCCGCTGTTCATGCTGCGGTGAAAAACGTTGGGCCTAAAAAGCACAGCGTCGCCCGGTTCAAGCTCATAGATCCTGTCCTGGACAAGGATCCTGCGGCTGCCGCCTGCGAGATAATAAAGCTCGTAGGAGTCGTGATAGTGAAAGGCTTTCATGCTCCACGGCCGCTCGCGCCTGCGGCTGTTGATGTCAAAATTCTGTTTTATACTGTACTTATCTGCCTCCATCATTACCGCCTCCCGCTCTTGGCTGTTATTTTTCGGAAATTAGACTTGAGTTTTACTGCGCCCGCTCAAAAAGGATATATACAGCTGTGATTTTAATTATTATAACACACCCTCAGCGGCAGGTCAATATTTTATATGCCTTTTGAGTGTGGCAATAGTACAGCTTTCAGAGATATTGCTGTGAACGGACTGAGAACAGACAAAGCATCTAACGATCGTGATACCGGTTTTTTGATATTATTTAATTATGTTTTTCTAAGGTCAAAGACATTATTCCAATATAGCCCCTTTCATGCCTGAGGTTACCAGCTTGGCATATCGTTTAAGGTATCCGTTATCAAGCTGGGGAGTAAATGGCTTAAGTGATCTTTTCCTGTTGTTCAATTCTTCATCAGAAACCAATACGTTTATTTTATGCTCCGGAATATCTATTTCGATCATATCACCATCTTCTATCAAAGCGATATTGCCTCCGGCAGCTGCCTCAGGCGATACATGACAAAAGATAGTTGTTTACAGCTGTTTTCTTAAATAAAGATAGTTTTTATCAGTTATTTGCGCAAATAATTAACTTGATAGTGATATTATATCATTTAAGTTGTATGATGTCAAGTAGGTTGTATGATTTATCAAAAAAATACTGCATCGGGCGATCAATGCCTGATGCAGTATTAAAGGAACATCATGATAGATCCAGCTGTTCTATCGCATGCAGGATGTGTATTTTCATAGCGCTGCGTGCGCCCTCCGCATTTCTGGTTTTAATAAAGTTTACAATGTTTTTATGATCTGCTATGGTATCTATTTCTGCTGTCTTGTGCATTTCTGAAAGAGTTACGCCTTTATCGATCGCCTCTTGGATTATAGGCATAAGCCTGTTCATAAATTCATTATGAGTAGCTTTTGCGATAGAGCGATGTAAAGCCTGCTCAACAATAGTTCTGTCCTTATTCTCCGCGATAAGTGTTTCGATCTCCTCGCTGAGAGAAATAATTCTTTGTATCTCGCTTTCAGTAGCGCGTATGGCAGCATAATAAGCTGCTTCAGGCTCAAAAATCAAACGCATTTCGTATAAGTCCTTTGCGTTGATCCGTGCTGAAATTAATGGTGAAAGCTTGGCTGATGGTTTGTCAGAAAAATCCTCTTTTATATAAGTGCCAAGTCCACGCTTGATCTCAACTACTCCGCAAGCGGCTAACATGCGTATAGCTTCTCTTAATGTCGTTCTGCTTACCCCGAGTTCATTGGACAGGTCATTTTCGTTAGGGAGCTTGTCACCGGGCGAAAATCTTTTTTCGACAGTAATCATTGATAAAATACTGTCTGCAACATTGTCTGAAAGTCTGTTATCCTTCATTTATTAGAGCTCCTTTGCTGTTATGGTAGTGTCAAATAGACACCCCATTTTTTATTTTAAATTTCTTTAAAATCGTTGATTTTATGAGGTTTTTGCTT
>CALXSS010000057.1 GCA_944391225.1 uncultured Clostridia bacterium | reverse complement strand
TCTGTTCCAAGAGTCATTGAATATATATTCTCAGCGTCAACAGTTATATCTGTTGTTTTACCTGCTGAGAACATTGCTATGATCTCCGGATCGTCAGACTTTGAATCTATATAATAGAACTTAACGCTTGTACCTAAGAAACCATCTATATTCGCAAGAGTACACTTATACTGAACACCATCGATAACTACGATATCTTCCTTTGTTGCAACACTTGCTGTTGTTGATGTAGTCGGTGTTGCAGTAAGAGTACCGGTCTCCTCATACATGTTAAACTTCTCTACTCCGAGAGTGTCATCTGCTGAATATACCGGATTGCCGTTGCTGAAATCTGTGATCGTTCTGTAAGGCGCCTGCATAGCATTATAAACAGCCTTTATAACCTCACCTCTTGGCATATCCTCACCTGTAGCGCCTGAAACGCTCTTAAGAAGCTCAAGAGTTGTTCCGCCTACTGTCAAATAACCGGTAGGATAACCGCCTGCTCTGTCAGCATCAATCTGATAGCCCATAGCGCATACGATCATCTTTATGACCTGCTCATACTTTACCTGACCGTCAGGAACAAAAGTACCATCGCCCATACCGTCAACGATACCCTGCTCTACCGCTGTCTGAATAGTATCAGCAGCCCAGTGCTCTGATGTAACGTCTGAAAATACATTCTGATATGTTGATACTGATGTGAGATTGAGCATTCTCAAAACGATTGCAGCCATCTCAGCTCTGGTTACTGTTGACTCAGGCTTAATTGAACCGTCATCATATCCTGTAATGATACCGAGAGCAGAGCAAACCTGCAGCGCATTGTTATAATATGTATCATCTGCATAGCTTGCACCATCAGTTTCTGTTGTTTCTGTTGTTTCTTCTGCCGCTTCTGTTGCTGCAGGCGCCTCTGTGGCTTCCGCTGCATCCTTTTCATCATCTGGAATATCCGCAGTATCGGTCGTTTCTGTAACCGTGCTTTCAGCATCCGCTGATGTAGTATCATCCGCTGCAAGAGCTGACAATCCGCATGAAGTTGTAAGCATCATACCAGCAATTATTGAGCAGATAAGACTTTTTAATTTCTTACTCATTATAATACCTCCATATAGTTTATATCTTCAAAAAGCATTTGCTTTTTTAGATCCTTCATTATATCGTTTTTTAGACGACAACCGTGTGATTTCCTTATACTCAAGTGGTGAAATACCTGTGTATTTTTTAAACACCTGACTGAAATACTGTGAATTCGAGCCGTATCCGACTTTTTCTGCCACCTCGTATATCCTATCTTTTTTACCGCCCATAATGAGCTCTTTTGCAAGCTCCATCCTCTTTTCCATAACATAATGCGAGAAATTCATTCCGGTTTCCTTTTTGAATATCTTACCGAGATAATCCACATTTGTATAGAGGATAGTACTTGCTATCCAGCGCAAAGACAGTTTTTCATTACCGATGTTTTCATCAATAATGCGTATTGTATCTTTTATGAGTGAACTATAGATGTTGATTGTTTTTGGGGTGTTGGCACGAGCGATCTCGACCGCCTTTGAATTGATAAATTCTTTGATCTCGCTGAAGCTTCTGCCCTCCTGGATCGAAACTATACCTTTCATATGTACGTCAATCTTCTCGGCCTCGCAACAGCGAATAATACATACGTACAACTCAAGGCAATATGTTTTAGCCACTGCCGGTGTAGGCATGCATCGCTCTAATTCTGAAAAAAACTCTTCAAGCAATACGACCGTTTTCTGCTCATTTCCGCTTGATACTGCTTTCTCAATACCTGTATACTGCGGCGTTAATGTAACAGAATCGGCGTTGATTTTGATCATTGTTTCACATATCACCTTAGTACATTCCGAATAGAACGAATACTCTGTACAGCTGCGCAGACGCTTGAACACCTCAGGCACATCCTGAATAGGCACCTGCTGGCTGTATACGGAAAGAATATCAAACTCATAGCACTCCTGCACAACATATGCTACATGGTGCAGCAGCTCGTCTATCTCCTTGCCGCTTGTCCTATGAATGATCATCAGTATGCAATCCTGCATTGATGTACTCAGTATAATGCGTTCTTCGCCCACGTACCCCTCCGCGGCATTTTTAATATAGAACAGATCATCATACGAGCTTGGGCGCGTCGGCTTAAGGACTATCATACGAACCGGAGTTCTTCTGTCCATAGAGAACGCGCTGCAATACATCTTAAAAGCCTCATCGGCATCGCCAATGCCGAGGATATAATCCTTTAAAAAGCGCTCCTTCAAAATAGGCTTTACAAGCTTTGCATCTCTGAGAACCATTTTCTCAAAGCTCTCGTTCACTTCGTTGTCACAAAGGTCATGTGAAAAAACTTCTTCCTGACGCATAGTCCCTCTCCCTCCGCATCATTATATGTTTTTTAACATGACAATACAGTGCTCTCTACACTTATGTAACTATTATACACTATAGTTACATAAAATTCAAGTAAAAATTAATTAATTTTTATCAGAAATTTTAATAAATTTTAATATTCGCAACATATTGATTTATACAGTATTTTCCGCACAACATCTTGACCGGAAGTGAACCTGAATAAAAACAAAATTCTGCCGGATAAGCATTTATCCGGCAGAATTCCTTTATTTTTTATGCAAAATTATACTGAGTAAGGATTTGTTTTATCTGTTGATTTGTCGATCGTAACATTTGTAAGATCGTAATCATAAGCATAGCCTCTGATATAGCCAAAGCACCAGATGCAAACCTTTGTGCAGTCGCCCTGCTGATATGAAGCATCATCAAGCTGGCCGATCACCTTTCCGGACATATCAGTAACTGAAATGCTTGTTGACTGCAGCACATTGTCTACAGCTATCTTTACTGTATACCACTCGCCCTCCTTGATCTGAGCAACTGATACGGCTTTAGCGCCGTCATACGCTGTTATAGATCCATCGCCGAAGGTGATTGAATTTGCAATATAGTCTGTTGATGATGTTGGATCGCTGAATGAACCCAGCTGAAGCATAAACTTACCTGAATTCAATCTTACATCAAACTGGCAGTAGCCATATGTCTGAGCGAAGTTCTGTGTAGTATCACGCTGATACATATACATTGAGCCTGCGCCGTCGCCGCTGCCTGTCTTATCACTGTTTGAATACATATTGCAGTAGTTCACATTGCGCTCATCATCATGCATATATGTTTCATAGTGCTCGCTTGCTGAACCCTTTGAAAGCCACGGTGCACCGTCAAGGATAATGCCCAGACCGTATATACCCTGTCCTGAATTACCGCCTACTGAGCAGTCGGTAAAATCAGAATTTGCAATATATGTTGCGCTCGCCTCCGCGTTAGCAATTATCGGCATAGCCACAGCCTGCAAGCTAAGTACAGCAGCTGCAAATAATGAAATGATTTTCTTGTTCATGTTAACCCTCTCCTTTATAATATCTCCTGAAATCTCCGTTCAACTCTTTCTTTTCCAACTTTATAATACAATATCATAGAGCGATTTTCAATAGAAAAAGCAGATTATTTTGTTTAAAATCTGGTTTTTGTCACGCCTTGAAAACCATAAATGACTGAGCGGGGATCTTTATGAAGAATATTCCGTCGCATGATTCATGCTCTGAATTTGAGTTATCTGTAGAAAGCATCGCTTTCAGACTCGTTACCCCATACCTTGCTGCATCCAGCCTTATATCCTTTGGCGTACTGTCGAAATTAGTAAGAACGATATATTTTTCATTTCTATATTCTCTTATATATGCGTACGTGTTTCCTATCCTATAGACATAGTTGAATTCACCAACGCTGAATGCCTTTGAGGATTTTCTCAATCTTGTAAGACTTTTGATCCATGAGCGCATATCCTCGCCGGGATCCACCTCATCCATTTTATCCCATGGGAATGTGCTGCGGCAGAACGGATCGCCGTAGCCCTGAACGCCAAGCTCATCGCCGTAAAAAAGACACGGTACTCCCGGCATCGTCATTATCATACCCATTACCATCTTAACTCTTTTTCTTGCTATCTGGAGGGTATATCCGTCAATACTGAATTTAGACTGCGCCTCTCTATCTACCTCATGCCTGTTGGGAACTCCGCCCATGAGAGTAACTATTCTCTCTACATCATGCGATGAAAGCATATTCAGCAGCGAATAGAACGCCGGTCTTGGATAATTCTCTTTCAAACTCATTACGCGCCGGTTAAATTCATATGCGTCTATACGGCAAAGCGCAGCGTCTATTATTGCATTTCTGAGCGGATAATTCATTACTGAATCAAGTTCCTCGCCAAAGAAATACTGGCGTCTTTCACCATATGCCGTCTTATTTGAAGCATCCTCCCATACCTCGCCGATGATAACTGCGTCAGGATCTGTCATTTTTACATTCTTTCGCAATTCCTTGACAAAAAAGTCCGGCAGCTCATCAACAACGTCAAGGCGCCACCCCGACGCGCCGCATCTAAGCCATTTTTTGATTATCGAATTTTTACCCGACAATAGATACTGCTGAAGCTCCGGACTCGACTCCTCAAGCTGGGGGAGTGTCTGCATTCCCCACCATGACTCATATACCTCCGGATAGTCCATAAATCTGTACCATGAATAATAGGGCGACTCTTTCGACTGATACGCTCCTACACTATCATAATTTCCCAGCTTATTGAAATACATACTGTCTGAGCCGGTATGGTTGAATACGCCGTCAAGAATTATTCTTATACCGCGTTTTTTTGCCTCAGAGCATAGTCTTTTAAATGTTGCCTCATCGCCGAACATCGGATCTATTTCCTCGTAGCTGCCTGTATCATACTTATGGTTTGACGACGCGCGAAAAATAGGATTGAGATATATTACTGTTATACCCAGATCCTCAAGATAATGAAGCTTTTTTATTATACCCTCAAGGTTACCTCCAAAGAAATCATTCGCCTTATATTCTCCGCCGAACTGCTCTGCCTTATAAAACGGCTGATCGCCCCAATTGCGTTTTATTATATCGGTTCTTTCGCCCAAAAACGAGCCGTCCGCATTTCCGTTATAGAACCTATCGGGAAAAATTTGATACGCAATGCCTTCCTTGAACCAATTCGGGGTCTTATACTTTTTATCATATACTGTGATCTGAAACGATCTTGACGGAGGCTGAAAACTCATCTCGCCCTTTCCGCCCAGGTTTTCCGAGTTATTGCCATAATAAACAACACCCGCATCAGTTTCAAGTTCAAAATAATACCACACTAAGCCAACATTATCCGGCATTTTGATCGTTTTTTCATAGATACAGCTGCCTAACACTGAAAACACATATGGCATATCTACATAAACAGCCTCAGAAGAATCGGGCTTATAAATCAATTTTACCGCGCGCGGGATACCCACTCCGTCAATTGATATTCTGAGTCTGACCTCTGTGCCGCATGTTACCGCTCCGTACGGAGCGCGAAAAAAATTCTGTCTGGAATTGTGTTCTATCTGCATAATTCCTCCTTAATACCAATTGTTTGTTTTATTGACCTAAGCTCTCCCCTGCGCGGATGTGCCCTCCGCGCAGCTGCAGCTATCTTTGCAGCTTCCGCAAAGAAAATACTGATCAGATCCGGTTAATTATTTGTATTATTTAGTTAGCATGATCTGATCAATATTTTCTTTAATATGCTTGACTGAGCTTGCTCCATCATCTGAGTTCAATCCACAAAAAAATCCCAACTCGCGCCAGGATTTTATATTAAAAACAAGCTCTGCGGCCGCAGCGAAACGCGCAGACCACATAGAAAGAATAAGGTAAGCTGCCTTGCAGCTCACTCCAATTAAAACGGAAATTTTTGATCAATTGAATGTTTCCGTATTGAACTTAATTTTCACCCCAAACAAAATTCATTGTTCAGCGCATCACCGCGCGCCTGTGGACAAGGGGGCTTCGCCCCCTTGTTTCATCCATTCAACGCTATTTTATAAAGTTCTCAATACTATTGCAAACTCGCTGAGTGTTACAACAGTCTCGATATACTCTAAAATTATTTGATCGGCGTAAGATGCCATATCTTCTCGTTATAGTCATTTATTGTTCTATCGCTTGAGAAGAATCCCGACATTGCGGTATTCATTATCTGCTTTGTGATCCAGCTGTCTCTGTCCTGATAATCTCTTGATATCTTCTCGTGTGTCTGCATATAATCGTCAAAATCACGCAGAACCATGTATGTGTCAGGATAGCCGTAATCGCCAAACAGCAATGTGTTATAGAGATCCATAAACAAGCTTGTGTTTCCCGGAACAATGCTGCCGTCAATCAGCTGCTCAAGCGCGCGTCTCAACGCTGCGTTTGTTGCATAAATGTTCTTGACCTCATCGCCTCCCGGCATGCGTGTTCTTGCATCTACCTCTTCTGAGCGCAGTCCAAAGATATATATGTTATCCTCGCCAACCTGCTCATACATCTCAACATTTGCTCCATCCATTGTGCCGATAGTAACTGCACCGTTAAGCATGAACTTCATGTTTCCTGTACCTGAAGCCTCCTTGCCGGCTGTTGATATCTGTTCTGATACATCAGCAGCAGTAACAAGCTTCTCTGCTATCGATACACCATAGTTTTCAACAAATACTACCTTTATCTTATTATTGATACGAGTATCATTATTTATAAGCTCTCCCACCGAATTGATGAGCTTAATTATAAGCTTAGCTCTCTTGTATCCCGGAGCAGCCTTAGCACCAAAAATATATGTTTTCGGATAATAGCTTTCCGCATAGCTCTTATCAGCAAGTATCCTGTTGTACTCAGCAAGTATATGCAGCACATTCATCATCTGACGCTTATACTCGTGCAGACGCTTACACTGAATATCAAATATCGAATCAGGATCCACCTTTATACCATTGTGCTCAAGGATATAATCAGCTACCATCTGCTTGTTGGCGCGCTTGATATCGCTGAACTTCTTTCTGAATACCGGATCCTTTGCATACTTAGCAAGCTCAGAAAGCTTGTCGGCATCCTTCAGCCAGCCCTTTCCGATAGTTTCGTCTATAAGCTCTGTAAGAGCCGGATTACAATTTGCTATCCATCTTCTGAACGTGATTCCGTTTGTGATAGCATGGAATCTGTCCTTATCCATCATATAGTAATCCTTGAAAATATCAGCCTTGAGTATGTCGGTGTGCAGCTTTGAAACACCGTTAACAGCAAAACAGCTTGCAAGACATGTATTAGCCATTGATACCTGATTGTCTGAAAGAATAGCCATATACTTATGCTTTGCATGATCTCCCGGATAGAACTCCTCAAGTCTTATCATAAGACGTCTGTTCATTTCTTCAAGGATCATGTAAAGACGCGGGAGTATCCTTCTGAACATATCCTGCTGCCATTTTTCAAGAGCCTCACTCATTACAGTATGGTTTGTATAAGCAAAGACATGAGTAACTATTTCCCATGCTTCATCCCATCCAAGACCTTTTTCGTCCATAAGCAGACGCATCATTTCCGGGATCGCCATTGTAGGATGCGTGTCGTTTATGTGAATAACGATCTTTTCCGGAAGCAGCGACCAATCAGTACCGTTTCTCATTTCAAACTCCTTGAGTATCCACTGCAATGTAGCGGAAACAAGGAAATACTGCTGCTTTAATCTGAGCTCCTTACCCTCTGTATGGTTATCCTCAGGATAAAGCACCTTTGAAATTACCTCTGCAAGCTCTTTCTCCTCGACAGCTCTTACATACTCGCCCTGATTGAATGCGCGCATATCAAAATCTGTTGATGACTTTGCGCTCCAAAGTCTAAGCTTGTTTACTACCTTAGAATCATATCCGCAAAGCGGAACATCATAAGGAACAGCCACAACTGTACGCTCATTGCTGTATGAGATCTTCATTGCACCGTTTTCCCAGTTTGTATGAACATCTCCGCCGAATGTTACCTTAACAGCTTCTTCCGGACGCGCTACCTCCCATGCGTTGCCGTATTCAAGCCATGAATCGGGCAGCTCTGTTTGATAGCCATCAACGATCTTCTGTCTGAACAGACCGTATTCATATCTGAGTGTGCAGCCGTATGCGGGCAGATCCAATGTAGTCAATGAGTCGATAAAGCAAGCAGCAAGGCGGCCGAGACCTCCGTTGCCGAGACCTGCATCGTTTTCAAGCTCTGCTACCTCGGGAAGTGTATAGCCCAGATCCTCAAGAACCGCTTCATAATCCTCTGTCTGCATAAGATTCAGAATGTTTGTGCAGAGCAGTCTTCCCATAAGAAATTCAAATGAAAGATAATAAAGTTTCTTTGAGCCCTCCTGCTTTACCTCGCGATGCGAAACAGCCCATTTTTCCATAATTCTGTCCCTTACAGTAAGAGCGCATGCCGCATATACCATGTGCGGTGTAGCTTCCTCCAGAATTTTACCAAAATGTCTGTTAATCTTTCCGACGATGTCACTCTTAAGCGCCTCCTGCTGAGGAGTGAGCTTTTTCTTTGCTTTGTTTACTGTCATGTATATACTCTCCTTCTGATCCGTACTAACGGATATTATTACCGATTTTTTTCGGTTGTATATCAACAGGTATTAAGATTTTGTTTTTTTGGTTGTCTTTTTACCTGTTTTTGATGCTGTTGATGCCTTTTCAAGGCGCTCTACCGCATTGCCAACGCTTACCTTAGGCTCCTGCTTAGCTTTTGCTTTTGTTGTCCTTTTCTTTGCAGCAGTCGTTTTTGCAGCGGCAGCTTTTGTTGTCTTTTTAGCTTTTGTTTCTGCTTTCTTCTCAGTCTCTTCTTCGCCAAACGGATTCTTAACTTTCTTAACACCCGGCTCAGCAGCAAGCTGTTCGATAGTCCCCTCCGAATTGGCAAAATCCTCCTGAATACGTTCAGCAAAATCAGGCAAATTCTCTAAATCTCGCTCGGACTTACTGTTTTTTTTTAAATCATCTGATTTTGGGCGTTCAAGACCTGTAAGCTCACAATACATATCTATATATTTTTCAGCTGAAACATTCCATGAATAATCGGCAGCCATAGCGTGCTTGATAAGATTTTCCCATGCGTTCTTATCATTATAGTAAACATCCATAGCACGCCATACGCACTGAAGCATTTCGTCTGCATTATAGTTTGCAAATGAGAATCCTGTGCCCTCGCCTGTATACTTATTGTACGGTGCTACGGTATCCTTTAATCCGCCTGTTTCGCGAACGATCGGGATCGTTCCATAATGCATTGAAATAAGCTGTGAAAGTCCGCACGGTTCAAATGCCGACGGCATGAGGAACGCATCACATCCGGCATATATTTTATGCGACATTTCGTTTGAATATGTTATGCGCGCAGCAAATCTGTCAGAATATTTCCACGAATAATGTCTGAACAGGTTCTCATACTGCTCTTCGCCCGTGCCAAGAACAACTATCTGCGCACCGCCGTTACAGAGATCCTCAAGCTTGTATGCGATAAGATCAAAGCCCTTCTGATCTGTAAGACGCGATACGATACCGATAAGCATTTTATCAGGATCCTCCGGCAATCCCAACTCGCGCTGGAGCGCAGCCTTATTCGCTGCCTTACCGGCTTTGAAGGTCCTTGTTGTATATTTTTTGCTTATATAATCATCCTTTGATGGGTTCCAGTCATCATATGATATTCCGTTTACTATACCAATAAGATCATTTCTTCTTGCTCTTAACAGAGAATCAAGACCCTCGCCATACTGCGGAGTTGTTATCTCTACAGCATATGTGTCAGATACAGTTGATATTTTATTTGCATATACCATACCGCCCTTGAGCAGATTGGCATCCTTGTAATACTCCATCTTGTCCGGTGTGAAGTAATAATCCGAAATTCCCATAGCATCCTTGATGCCTTTGAAATCCCAACGTCCCTGGAATTTAAGGTTATGTATGGTTATAACTGTCTTGATGCCCCTAAAGAACGGATTATCCTGGAAAGTATCGAGGAATACCGGTATAGGTCCAGTCTGCCAGTCATTGCAGTTGATAACGTCAGGTCTGAAACCTATTGTTGGAAGTATCGACAGAACCGCCTTTGAGAAAAAGATGAATTTCTCACAGTCAAGGTGGATATAGTCGTAAGGCTTATCACCGTTAAAATAGAACTTATTGTCAATAAAATAGTAAATACAATTATTGTAGTTCAGCTCAAATATACCGCAATACTGCTTACGCCATGCCATATCAATATAAATATGGTCTATATAGTGCATCTGCTCTTTAAAGTGCTGCGGAATGCAGTTATAGAGAGGAAGAACCACTCTTGCATCAACATTTTTTTCTCTCAGAGCCTGCGGAAGTGAACCTGCTACATCGCCCAGACCGCCTGTTTTGACGAACGGAGCACATTCTGAGGTCGCAAATAAAACTTTCATAAAATATATTCCTTTCTTGGAAATCCACTAAAACCCTTAAATCTTTACAGCTATTATTTTACTCTTTTTTTCATCGTTTGTCAATTTATCAGTTTAAAAAATGGCAACTTAACCATATGGCAGCCACATTATACGTATTAATTCTGTTATTTGACAACAGTAATATTCAAGAATATTCAAGCCGTTCCACATAGGAACGGCTTGAATACCTGCTGTCATTATCAGATTTTCGTTCCCTTTGATATTGCAAGCGGATAGCTTTCCTGTCCGATAAGCTTTCTGCCGCTTGTTATACAAACTTCCTTATCAAATACAACGTGATTAAGCTCAACGCCTTCTTCAATAACACTATCCTGCATTATTATCGAATTCTGTACTACAGCGCCTTTTGCAATCTTTACGCCTCTTGACAATATCGAATTGATAACTGTACCCTCTATTACACAACCGTCTGAAACAAAGCTGTTTGTGCATATAGCCTCTTCACCGTACTTTGTCGGGCTCTGATCCTTTGTCTTTGTGTAAATAGGTCTTTCGCTGTTGAAGAGCTCCTCACGGTATTCAGCATTGAGGAAATCCATGCTTGTCTTGTAGTATGACTTCATTGAGTCTACCTTGTAGAATGTGCCTGTGAACTCATAGCCGAATATGCGCATGCCGCCCATCTTCTTTATTATAGCGTCCTTTACAAAATCGGAATCGCCTCTTGCCGAGCACTCGTCAACGATGCTTTCGAGCAGAGCCTTTTCCATTACGTATATCTCCATGCTCGCGTTTGTTGTCTTAGGATAATATGGCTGGACCTCTATGTCCTTTACTCTCTTATCCTCATCAAGCTCGAGCAGTGTAAAGCGTGTAAGATCACTTTCATCAACGCCCTTAAGATCCTTGTATACAGCTGTGATATCAGCCTGGTTCTCAATATGCGCATTTACAACAGCATCAAGATCCATATTGTATACCATATTTCCAAGTGAAAGTATAACATATGTCTGATTGCTTCTGTGTATGTAATCGCTGATACCTGCAAGCAGATCTATATTGCCCTTGATAACGCCAAACTGCTGTTTTTCAAGGTTCGGAGGCAGGATATTGAGTCCCTGCTTTTTTCTGTCAAGATCCCACGGCTTACCGGATTTAATGTGATCCATAAGCGAGGAGTAGTTTGATTCAGTTGCAACACCAACGTTTACAATACCGGCGTTTGCCATATTTGACAAAACGAAATCTATAATTCTGTATCTACCGGCGATGGGGAGCGCGCTGTTCGCTCTTATATCGGTCAACGGCGCGATTTTTTCATCTCCTGTAAGAATAATACCCATTGTATCATGTCTCATAGTTCATTCATTCCTTTCAATATTCAAATTCAGGCTGGTCAATCTTCGATCTGTACCATTGAACCCTTGCGGATGTCGGCACCATCTGCCACCTCTGCGCCGCCCTCAATAAGAACGATGCCGTGAGTGCAGTACTTTGAGTTATATGGATTATCCTCTGACTCATGGTTAACGCCGACTTTAGCCTCTGCTCCTATAACAGCCTTAGGACCTATAACCGATTTCTCGATCACTGCGCCCTTGCCTATAACAGCGCCCGGCATGATAACAGAATCTCTTATAACAGCGCCTCTGCCTACCTTAACGCCGCTGAAAATTACCGAATGGTCTATCTTACCCTCAATAGAACAGCCCTCTGTAACTGTTGAGCGTGTAACCTCAGCTGTATCGCCCATAAAATGAGGCATAAGAGCGTAATTTCTTGAATAGATGATCCAGCTTCTGTCATTAAGATCGAATTTCGGGGGATCATCTATAAGATCCATATTAGCTTCCCAAAGCGACTGGATAGTTCCTACATCCTTCCAATAACCTTCAAATCTATATGACATCATCTTTTCGCCGTCTGCGAGCATCTTCGGAATGATATTTTTTCCGAAATCGTTTGACGAGCTTGCATCTCTTTCATCATCTGTGAGATACTTCTTAAGCACATCATATTTAAAGATATAAATACCCATAGAAGCAAGATTGCTCTTTGGCTCAGCCGGTTTTTCCTCAAACTCAACTATCTGACCGCTTTCATCAGTATTCATGATACCGAATCTGCTTGCCTCCTCCCACGGAACAGGCATAACCGCAATTGTTGCAGCAGCGCCCGACTCCATGTGCGCCTTAAGCATCTCGCCATAGTGCATTTTATATATATGATCTCCTGAAAGAATGAGAACATTCTTTGGATTAAAGCCTTCAAGAAAGCCTAAATTCTGATAGATAGCGTTTGCTGTACCCTTGTACCATTCGCCCGATTCACCGCTCTGATACGGGGGGAGAACATAAGCGCCGCCATGTGAACGGTCGAGATCCCAAGGATTACCGTTGCCTATGTAAGTATTCAGCTCCAGCGGCTCGTACTGTGTGAGCACGCCAACGGTATCTATACCGGAATGAACACAGTTAGAAAGCGGGAAGTCAATAATCCTGTACTTTCCGCCAAAGGGTACCGCCGGCTTGGCAACGTTCTTTGTCAGGGCGCCAAGTCTTGAGCCCTGTCCACCGGCAAGTATCATAGCTACGCAGTTTTTTGATACCATAATAAGATCATCTCCTAAATATATTAATTATTCGGTCTGCCCGGATCCATTGCCGCGGCAGATATAGCTGATTCTGTAACCAATAAGCCCTGATCGGCTAACAATTACTTTTGTATGAATTATTTCTTTGTCTTGATTTTTCTTTTCAGAATGATCGCGGAATTACCATCGATGGGCACATTCAAAGTATAGTCCATATCGCTGAACTGCTGCTTCTGAGTATGGAAAACCATCCTGTTTATACGCCTTGAACCGCCGTATACGGTGGAATTTGAATGAAGTATAACCTCATACTCGCCCTCATACGGAACTCCAAGCTTATAGCTCGGTCTGTCTATTGGAGTAAAGTTTGCGGCTATTACAAGCATCTCATCGCGTTTTTTACCCTTGCGTATGTAAGACACAACCGAATTTTCATTATCCGCCTCGTTTATCCAACGGAAACCGTCCCAGCTCTGCTCCAGCTCCCAAAGCGCCTTATTTTCAAGGTACATATGGTTAAGGGTGCGTATATATTCATGAAGCTGCTTATGCGCCTCGATATCAAGGACGTTCCATTCGAGCTGATCGTCAAAACGCCATTCAAGGAACTGACCTATTTCGCCGCCCATGAACATAAGCTTTTTACCGGGCATAGTCATATAATATGTAAGGAACGTCTTATAAGCTGAGAACTTTTCCTCATAATTTCCGAACATCTTATCTATTAGTGACTTTTTGCCATGAACTACCTCGTCATGAGACAACGGAAGAATAAAGTTTTCCGAATACGCATACATCATAAGGAACGTGAGCAAGGAATGATTATCCTTTCTGAAATACGGATCCATAGAAACATACCTCAATGTATCGTTCATCCATCCCATATTCCATTTAAAATTAAATCCCAATCCGTCATTTTCCGGCGGCGCGGTAACAAGCGGCCATGCGGTAGATTCCTCAGCTATCATAATGAAGCCGGGAGCCTCTATACCCATATTCTTATTGATCTTCCTAAGCAGATCAACAGCCTCAAGATTCCCGTTTCCGCCGTATTTATTAGCGACCCACTCTCCATCATTTCTTGAATAGTCGCGGTAGAGCATAGAAGATACTGCATCTACTCGTAAACCGTCCATATGATATTCCTCCGCCCAGAAATGAGCAGACGAGGAAAGGAATGAGATGACCTCACCCTTGGCAAAATCAAATACCATTGTGCCCCAGTCCTTGTGTTCGCCCTCGCGCCAGTCGCCATACTCATAGCACGGAGTTCCATCGAACATTCTAAGACCGTGCGCATCGCGCGGGAAGTGAGCAGGAACCCAGTCCATTATTACCGCGATGCCCGCCTTGTGGCACTTGTTTACAAGTGATTTAAGCTGTTCCGGAGTGCCATACCTTGAAGTAGCGGCAAAATAACCGGTAACCTGATAACCCCAGGAGCCGTCAAACGGATATTCCGTAAGAGGCATAAACTCAAGATGCGTATAGCCCATATCTACAAGATAGGGGATAAGCTCATCTGCCAACTCTTCATAATTATAAAAGCTGCCGTCCTCATGTATCCTCCATGAGCCTGCATGACATTCATAAATGTTCATAGGCAAATGCAGGCTGTCCTTTTTTGCACGCCTGGTAAACCACGTCTTATCGCTCCATTTAAAATTCTTGAGCTCATAAACCTGCGACGCAGTACCCGGGCGCATTTCGCAGCGCACTGCATACGGATCGGCGCGCATATAGACTGTATCGTCCGGAGCAGTAATGGCATACTTGTACAGATCACCGTGATCAAAATCAGAAAAAAAGCCGTACCAGATACCGGTCTCCCCGTAAAGAGCAAGCTCCTTACCCTCGCCTGTCCAGCCGTTGGAGTCGCATGCCACCTTGACCGCCTTTGCGTTAGGCGCCCAAACCGCAAACCTCCAGCCTTTTTTTCCGTCAACCGTCATTCGGTGAACACCGAGCAATTCATATGATCTGAAATTGTCGCCGGAATTGAACAAATATGTCTGGAAATCACTGATTCCCAACGTGTCTTTTTTGTCTTCCATCAATTTCACCTCTCAATTCATCAGAATAATTCCTATACCGGCGTCTGAAAGCGCGCAGGCATACCGGTCTCCATAATGTATATGGCAGACCCCGCCAAACTATTCTGATATAATTATAACACAATTTACTTTGTGAGTAAAGACCATATTTTCAATAAAATTATTTCTTTTTTTTGTCCAAACTGCTTAAATTGTACAATTTTTTCGGAATTTTACAGAAATTTTATGCACTTTTAACATGAATATTACTCAAAATTATCTATCATTCATGAATAATAATCCATTATTGCAACAATTAATATCGTTTTTTCAATTACCGTCTCTCGCTTCCGCTCCATCGTCGACCTTTTAGCCTTGGCGCATTTATTATGATACTAATTATAATTAAAGCTCATTAGAAAAACAGACGTTCTGTTTATTTCAGCTGTATAAAAATGATGAGGCCGGCGCAAAACTCAACGAATTACACCAGCCTCGCAGACTTTAGAAATATAGCTCAGAACAGACGAAACAAGCAGAGAGGGGCGCAGCCTCCTTGCCCGAAAGCGTACGGGGGCACGCCAAGCAGTGAGTTTCGTTCATAACTTTAAGCGATTTTATCTAAATTTTCATTTCTATACTACTATACATATCAATTGTGCTCAGAATGCTCCAGCTTTTCATTTTCACGAATGCTTTTAAGAGCCTCTTTCATAGCTTTAATAACCCTCTCGTCTTTTTCACTATCCAAAAGATGAACGATATTTGTAAAAGCCGCATCTCTTGAGGTTTGTCCGAGCATTTCTGCAGCTGCCGCCCTGCACTCCGGAGCATCATCAGTCAGGCAATCCAAAAGCTTATTAAAATTCTCATTTGTATCAGCTATTTTACTTTTTTCATTTTTACTGCCGTCTGCATTTCCCAACGCCTTTATCTCATCAACACGAGCTTGGATGTCGCTTTGAGATAATACCGTTTTTACGCTTTCCACACGCCTATTTCTCTTAGATCCGCAGACAATGGCCGTTACCGCAAAAAATCAGGGTCAAAATACTTAATATTAGCTGTATGACCCATGTAGAACCCAATCTGAACACAGGCTCGAACACAAAAGCATACAAAGCAGAAATACTTGTTGCGGCAGACAGAAAAGATGCAAGTCTGTTATCAGCTTTCATAATACATGCGATTATACTTGCCGCGCCTAACACGAGTACCAAAATAGTAATAACTACAATGGCGTTTATGCCCGGCTCGTAACCAAGCTGCGAGTTGAACCAGCTCGCTATTTTAGTATTGTCGCTATCAAGCCAAACGTAGCCGTTGATAGACAATGAACCGCTTCCGTAGTTCCAAAATGGAGCGAATTGCAAAATCAACAAACACAGCGTTAAGATCGCGCACACGATGTTACAAGCCCCTGTTTTACTTTTAAAATATTTCGACATATTTTCATCCTCCTTATTACCGCCACAAACCAAAATTTTCGGCGGAAAAATCAATTCTGTAAAGAAATTATGAATCAAACAAATAAACTGAATATAAACTATTGCAAATAATACCGTGCGATCAATAAAAAAATATGATTGTCTCTGTCCGAGATAAGTATTGGTATGTATAACTGACCTTTTTATTCATTTATGAATACTCATAGGCACACGAAAAGAGCAAGGTTGAGATACGTCTTGCCCTTGGTCAGTATTCAGTTCTCCAAGCCGGAATATGCTCCATGGAATTGCTTGTCTGTTAAATCAGCCACAGCGATTTGTTTTTGTATATAAGCAAATCGGTATCTATAACGGCGCAAATATGTTGTTTTTTGATTTTCAATCGATTCACAAATGGACTATTTAACAAAAACCGTCCTTTTTTTATCAATTCAATCTTGACAATCTGTATAAAATATTATAAAATATATATGCTTGATATTCTTTAAAAAGTTT
>CALXSS010000056.1 GCA_944391225.1 uncultured Clostridia bacterium | reverse complement strand
GCTCACTCCTCCTCCGTAGGGGCAGATATTATCTGCCCGCATTCACGCCGCGCTGATGACTGACATTCTATCCGCCCAACGATCACTGCATTTTTATATGAACCGGAAAAACAGTGCAGAACGAACCAAAGGGGCGCAGCACCTTGTGCTACAGCCCCTCCTGAATCTCGTCATCTGTCAAAAGCAATATCCTTTACAGCCTCAGCAGCCATAATAAGCCCTGCAGCCGGAGGCACGAATGAACAACTTGCCGGAGTTCTTCCCATTCCCTCGCGCGGCTGCTCCTTTGAATAAACAACCTTAAGAGCGCGTACTCCTCTGGCTTTAAGCTCGCGGCGCATAACGCGCGCAAGAGGACATACAGAGGTCTTATATATATCCGCGACCTCCAACAGCTCCGGACACAGCTTATTGCCTGTGCCCATAGAGCTTATCAGTCTGACCCCGGCAGCCTGAGCGCGCACGGCTATCTCAAGCTTTGCGGCGACCGTATCTACTGCGTCCAACACATAATCATAAATACCGAGCGGATAATCGTCCGCGTTCTCCGGCAGATAAAAAACATTGTGAACTATAACTTTAGCGGACGGGTTTATATCCAGTATCCGCTCTCTCATGACCTCAGTTTTTGATCTGCCTACAGTGCTGTGGAATGCTACAGCCTGCCTGTTGATATTCGATTCCTCGACCGTATCGCTGTCAAACAGTGTGATAGTACCGACCCCGCTTCTGGCAAGCGCCTCAGCGCAGCTGCCGCCCACTCCGCCTATACCGAATACGGCTGCATGCGAATTTGCCAGCCGCTCCATGGCGTCATTGCCTATTAGAGCGGCTGTGCGGATAAACTGTTCTGTCATATAAATTATTCGTGATCCTTTATAAACTTAGCGTTCTCTCTTTCAATTGAATTGAGGTTTGCGCTGTCATCATCATAGTTGTAGTTCGGATTAACAGCGTACCATGAGCATGTGTCAAAATACTGCTGGAACTCCTGCATCTGGAACTTTCTGCCGTGACGTGCGTATATCTCATTTCTGCCGAGCGCAAGCTCCCAGGCGGATCTGCCCTTAAGGTCAGCCTCAGTCAGCAGCTCAAAGCCTGAATTAGGGAATATATACGCGCCGTTATAATGAGTTATAGACGTTATTTCATACACATAGCTGCCGTTATACATCTCGCTTGTAGGGAACGCGCTTATAGTCATAGGCTTTCCTGATATAAGCTCATTATATGCTCCCGCGTTGATATTAGCATAATACAGCGTACCGTTGTATTTAAAGCTCATATAATTCTTGCCGTTATTATTTATTATCTCGACGCCTGTAATTAGCGCGGCAGTAAACTTGCCGTCCGTCATGCCGCCCGAGGCATTATATTCCTTACCGCCCGTAACAGCGTAGGAGGTAGAAGGCGTGCCTGAGGATGAGCTGCCCGATGATGCGCTTGACGAGCTGCCGCCTGACGAGCTGCCCGATGATGCGCTTGACGAGCTGCTGCCTGAGCTTGACGAGCCGCTGCCTGATGATCCTGATGATGTGCCGGATGATGAGCCAGTAGGTCTCCACGAGCTGCCCGACGATGCGCCTGACGAGCTGCCCGATGATGCGCTTGATGAGCTGCCGCCTGACGAGCTGCCCGACGTTCCTCCCCCTGTGGACTGCCATGACGCGCCCGCAGTTGCGGCAGGCGTTTCAGATGCAGCCTCAGGAGCTGCGCTCACAACCGGAAGCGTCGGCACCTCAATAGTCTGTACAGGTGTAGCGGAGGGCTGTTCATCGACAAAGCCGTCGTCATTATCCTTGAGCATATACCATGCTCCTGTTCCCACTGCCGCAACACATATTATTATAACCGCCGCCGCTATTATCTTATTTCTTTTCTGTTTTCTTTTTTTATCAAGCCTGCGCTGCTCTATCTCCTCGAGCTGGCTCTGCTTTTCTGCTCGCATGCGCTCAATCTGGCGTCTGCGCTTTATCTCATTTTCATCAAAAAGCTCGTCAGCCTCATCAGGAACATCCGGTATATCTGAACCGTTATCCTCCTCGGCAGACTCTGCATTCTTGTTTATTTCATCGGTGCTGAATACCTGAGTATCTCCTGAAACAGCCTCCTCTTCCTTTTTCGGTTCGTTGTTTTCATAAACTGCGCTGCAGAACGGGCACTCAACCGCGTTATCATCTATCTGCGCGCCGCATTTTTTACATATCATTGTGTATTCCTCCGATCCATCCGAAAAAACTCCGGTGTACGTTTTGATTTCACTTATGTATTTCAGGGTATGACCCATCTATATAATTATAGCCGCGGTGTCGCAAAAAGTCAATGACACCGGCTTTACAGTTGTATTACATTTGTTACATCAATCATCATTCTCTTCCTTTTCAAAGGTCAGCGAATCAAGCTTTTCAAGCAGATCAAATTTTTTGCTGCCCGCCCAATAGCCGAGAGCTGATGCCGCGATCGGCATGGCTATCATGAGAATAACTGTGTATAATGGGATATTACCTCCCATATCAGGCATAAAACCGAAATACGGAGCGGTCCATATATAATATAATATGTTCAAGAGCACCGAAAAAATATTCGACACCCCTGTCCCGTCCGAAAACAGAGTCCAGTTCAGCTTATAAATAAGCGTGAATACAGCAACAGTCGCCGCGATCGAAAGACCCCATATAAAGCCCCATTTTATATGCGGGCGCAGCGGCGTATATGGCTTATTATCGAGCAATGACAGCTTGCGTGCCGAGCCGTAGATCAGCAAGCCATAAACTACTGCGAACACTCCGGCAACTATATACCTCGCTATAGGCTTATCCAGAAAATACCATGCAGCCACAGCCTCAAACACGCCGCAGATAAGCGCAGCAAGCAAATGACGCAGTATCATATACCTTATCTGATAACTTCTTGTAATTTCAACAGAATTTTTCATACCTTTCGACCTCACGTTAATATATTTCATGTTACTGTGCGGCGCACAGACCGGCTATTCTGCCTGAGCTCCATGCCCATTGCAGGTTGTACCCTCCGCAGTCGCCGTCAATATCAAGGACCTCTCCACACGCATAAAGCCCTGCAACCAGTTTTGACTGCATTGTATGCGGATCAAACTCATCTGTAAGCGCCCCGCCCTTTGTCACCTGAGCGTTATTCCAGGACATTGTACCTGTTATTCTGAACCGCCAGCGCTTGATACTTTCCGCTATTCTTTTGATCTCCTCAGGGCTGAGCTCCGCCGCCGTTCTTGAAAGCGGAGAACAACCACACTGCTTCAATATTGTCTGCCCCACACGCTTATTCAGCATGCCCGTGAAGAATTCCTCAATCGGGGTGTTATAAAGATAAGCCGCTCGTTCAAACAGCATATCCTCTACCTGCTCCTTGCTGTATTCCGGCATAATATCAGCCGACACTGTGTCGCCGGGCGTTACCCGGGCTGAAAGCGAGAAAACAGGCGGACCTGATATCCCGTAATCCGTGAAGAGCAGCTCGCCGCTCTCTATCCTGCCCGCCGCGGTGAGCTTAGCGTTGAGCTTAATGCCCTTGAGTTTTTTTGCCGTGTCGCCCTCTGTCTTGAGCTGAACAAGAGATGGTCTTAGCTCTGTTATACTGTGCCCGAATGACCTCAGCAGCTCATACCCGCTGCCATTGGAACCGAGATCAGGAGCGGCTTTTCCGCCCGCCGCTATAATAAGCCTGTCGGCAGCGACAGTTTGACCGCTGTAAGACTTCAATGTAAACTCCTTTCCTGAACCGTTCCTTGTCCTCTTTGCCGAGCAAACGTCAAAATCACAGACCGTTTTAACGCCTGTAACGGCAGCCTCGCGCCGGAGCACATCAAGCACAGAGGAAGCTGTATCGGAATAAGGATACACCTTTCCGCCCTGCTCTGTCTTGCACAAGATACCAAGTGAACCGAAATACTCCATTGTCTCGCGCACCCAGAACCTTTTCAATGCCGGAATTATAAACCCGGGATCATGTCCATAGTAATTGTCTATACATGCGCCGGTATTTGTCATATTACATCTGCCGTTGCCGGTAGCAAGCAGCTTTCTGCCAACACGCTTGCAGCGCTCATATATCGTAACGCTGCATCCCTCAGACCTTGCAGCAAGCGCAGCCATCAGTCCCGATGCTCCGCCGCCGATAATCGCAATTTCCATCACTTTTCCTTTCCGTCATCCGCGGCAGCTGACTCTGCCGCCGCCTTCTCTCTTGTTAAAATAAACTCACTTATTATCGCGCGCAGAATAGCAACGACCGGCACCGATATAAGCATACCTACAAATCCGAAAAGTGTTCCTCCTGCCGAGACCGCTATTATCACCACAAGCGGTCTTATATCCAGCTTGCTGCCCATAACCTTTGGCGCAAGGATATTTCCATCGATTTGCTGCATAACAAGCATTACAAGACTGCACCATATTGAATGGAATATACCACCTGTAAATATCATAACTACCGCGCAAACTATCCACGATATGATCGAGCCAAAATACGGTATCATATCCATAAAGCCTATGAATATTCCCAAAAGCAGAGCATATTTCTCACCCATCAGCGCAAGAATTATCGAGCAGGCTATTGCCATTACTATACAGCATATAAGTCTTGAATATACATATTTTTTAAATATCATATTCACTCGCGAGCAGTGCTCCATAAACGCGTCTCCCACGTCCTTTTTGGCAAAAAGCCCCACAAGCCGTCTTATCCCCTCGACAATTCTGTCCTTGTCTATAAGCATGTAAACAGAAGCGATAAGCGCAATGAACAGATCCACAAGACCGGTCGTAAACGATACAATGCCATGAGCGTACTTGCCGAGAGAGTTAGTATCGAACGAATCCATAAGCTTGTACAGCTTTGAATATATATCGAATGAGTCAGGCTTGAGATTGAATTTATCCAAGAGCTCAATACTGTTTATAAACCCAACGAGCTTATCCACGAACTTAGGCAGATTATTGTACATTTCAAGAATATTGCTATACAAAGCAGGCACAAGCGCGCTAATAATTATAACTATCGCAGCGATAAACAGGACATATATAAGCGCGATGCTTATAGCGCCGCTGTGCCTTTTTGTCCAACGCCAGGGCAGCTTGTGCTCTATGAGCTGATCGAGCTTTTTAGCCGGAATATTCAGCATATACGCAACAACAAACGCAATTATGAACGGCTTTGCCGCCTCAAATATTTTTCCTATAATTGAGCCTATAAAGCTGAAGCTGTTGAACGTCTTGTATACCGCTATCAGAGCCACGCCAAAAACAAACATTGTAGCCCATTTAGAATATTTTTTTAACCAGTTTAACATACTCAGCTCCTTATTTAATTCTTATCCGGACAACCATAGCTCAAGCAGCATACACACTTATTATACAGCCGGGCTGTCACGTTATTCATAATGTGCGTTTTCAACGCAAATTTCTTCAAAAAGCGCACAACAGAGCCGCAAATCTCAGACGCGGCTCTGTTGCATATTGATCAGATATTCATTTCGGTTCCTTTCCAAATATCAGAGCCGGCATACAGGCAGCTGCTGTCCGCCCGAAATATGGTGTCTGAACAACGTTTATTGTAAATATCGCAAGTTTATACTATCGTATAAAAACAGACTCCGATCTTGGATACAGGACCTTTATATATTAACAGTTGAAATGCTCTGTCAGAACCGATAGCATTAATTACTTGTAGGTGTTACTATTATAAGCGTAGCAACAAACGCGCCGTTTGAGGTAGCGCCTCTGCACTCTATTGTATCGCCTACAGAAATATCGTTCATCTTGACAGTACCGCCCTTTTCATCGATAAAGGTTGTTTTTGTATTGCTGCAGAATACTGTGATCGGAATAGTGCTGTCCTCGCTCGTTACAGAAATAAATCCATACGATGAATTTACAGCAGAAACAACACCGTTAACACGTCCCGATGTAGATACGACAGATGTTGAGCACTTGATCTTAGTTACTGCCTGTGATTCAACAGTGAGTACAAGACTGTCGCCTACACGGAAATCATAAAGCGAGCCTTCTTCCTCATTTATAAGCACTGTGCAGTCCTGCGGTATCTGATATGTTTTTTCTTTTCCGTCCACGCTGAGAGTTATTGAAGGCTGGTTTGATATAGTCAGCTCTGTGAGCGTGCCTGAAACCGTAGTAACGGACGAAGTAGCCGTCACCTTAACAACTGTGCCGTATTCAACAGTCAAAGTCACCTTATCTCCCACATATATCTCTGACATATCAGCATCCTTATTATTCTTCTGTACGCGCACATCTGAGCTTACAGGATATGTTTTTCCATCATAGTTGCTGTCAGCCGAGCTGATAGTGATATTGAGATCTGTATCGCCGATCTCCATATCAGTTATAGTCGCATTCGAGATAGTCTCCGACTTTTCGCCGCCCGAAATAGCCTGTACAACGCCATCAGCTATCTCAAGAGTAACAGTATCGCCTGATTTAAAGCTCTTTATAGTTGCAGGCGATCCTGCATATGTTATCGGAACATCAGCAATACAGTTATAAGCAGTCACAGTATCAGAAGAAGCTTTTTCCTTGACCTTGATCTGAATGATGCTGCCCACAGTATTGTAGCCGCTGTAAATCGCAACTATCTGTTCATCAGGCACCTCTGACATGGCGTCGATCGAAACCGGATTATCACCTGAGAACTGAACAACAGCGGTAACATTTTCCGGCATATCCGAAATTGATGCTATAGCGCCGCGAATATAGCAGTCAGTCGTATCCGTCACATCATATGTCTTTTCGCCAATGTCTGTAATATCAAGAGTAATAGTTGCCTCTTCCTCATCTATCGCATTTATCCTTGCTTTATAGAAGGAATAATCACACTTTTCAACAGCTCTCGAAAGCATAACTGCGATCTGACTTCTTGTCACAGTGCCATCTGCTGAGAATGAACCGTCATCCATACCGTTCATTATCCCCTCGTCACTTACATATTTAACATACTGCAGTATATTTACCGGGATCTTTCCCGCATCAGTGTAGCTGAGCGAAACGCCGGCTGATGATGTAGCCGAAACCTCGCCGCCCATCGCCTTTGTGATTATGACCGCAGCCTCGCCGCGCGTGAGCGGTTCATTCTTTGTAGTACCGCTTATATAAGTCGTAAGGTCTGCCGCTGTAAGCGCGCCCTTATACATCATATATGCAAGCTCATCATCTCCCCACGAGAGCGAGCAGGTCGAAAGCGCGCTGTCATACTGATCGTGCGCAAGCTCCAGAACTGTTTCGTTCACCGGATCGCTGCTGCCCATTGCGCGGGCGAACAACGCTATACCCTCAAGCTTTGTGACCTGATTATCCGGTCTGTAGGTATTATCCTCGTAGCCGTTTACATATCCCGCCTTATACATATCCTCGATATACGGCGCACACCAGCTGTACTGATCTGCAGAAATATCGGTAAAAGAATATGTATCGGCATAACCTGTTGACGCTGCACACAGAGCCGTAATTGCAGCGGCAAATGCCAAAGCTGTTTTTTTCATAAGATCATCCTCCTGTGCGGCAGTGTATCTCATTCCAAATTCACCCTTTAAACGATCAACCAACACTGCCGTATTATATATTTACCTATTATCGGACCCAAAAGGCTTTCCATAACAGTACAAGCCCACTCCGACATATGTATTATACCACAGATTTCTCAGTTAATCAAGCTATTTTTGATTATTTTTTATGCAATTTTCAGGTAATTCATAGTTTATCAATAGGTTAGTAATACAACAAAAGGCTGCTGCAAAGCTCAGAAAGCCGCAACAGCCCCTCAGGTCTGCAAAGCACGCATACTCAGCGCAATTGTACCGCGCTCAGTTTTGCGTCAGCTCTGTCAGTTTCCTGTTTCGATCGATATTTCGTTGAATATCTTCAGATAATCATCTATACCCTTATTTGCTCTCTCCTCGCCCGCGGAATCGAGAACTATCCCTCCATCGTGCATCATTATTGTGCGAGTACCGTATTCAACGGCGTAGCGCAAATTATGAGTTACCATAAGAGAGGTTATTTTCTTTTCAGATACTATTTTATCAGTGAGCTGCATAACTATATCAGCCGCCTTTGGATCAAGCGCCGCGGTATGTTCGTCAAGCAGCAGAAGATCAGGGCGCACAAGAGTAGCCATTATAAGCGCCAGCGCTTGACGCTGTCCGCCGGAGAGCGTGCCTGCAGTGGTGTCAAGTCTGTCCTCAAGTCCCATGCCAAGTATCTCAAGCCTGCTCCTGTAAAAATCCTTTCTGGCGCGGTTTAGCCCGAACGAGAGTCCAAAGCTCTTACCCTTGTTGTCTGCTATAGACATATTCTCCCATATCGTCATTGAAGGACACGTTCCAAGCGCCGGATCCTGAAAAACTCTGCCTATGCGCATAGCGCGCTTAAATGCTTTCATTCCGCTGATCTCCGTACCGTCAAGCAGGACTGACCCGCTGTCGGCAGCCATCGAACCTGATATGATGTTTAGCATCGTTGTTTTACCTGATCCGTTCGATCCTATAACCGCAACAAACTCGCCCTCATTAAGCTTCAGGCAGAAATCACTGAAAAGCCGTTTTTCATCGACCGTTCCGGCATTGAAAGTCTTGTTTATGTTCAAAAGCTCAAGCACCGCGGTTCACCCCGCTTTTCTTCTTTTTAAGCGCGAACTCGTTTATCATAAGAGTTGCAATAAAGAGTATCGTTATCATAAGATTTGTATTCTGCGACTGAAGTCCTGCCGAAAGGGCTATTGAAATACATGCTTTATATATTATCATTCCGAAAATAACACCTGTTGTTATATGCAGGAATTTTATCTTTTTAAATATAGTTGTGCCTATTATAACTGCAGCAAGACCCATTACTACCGTACCCGTTCCCGACGACACGCTGAACGAGCGCGAATACTGGCAATAAACCGCACCGGCGAGTGAAACAAGACCGTTTGCGATAGACAGTCCTATTATTTTTATAGTACCCGGATCCTTGGCGAGCGTTATAACGAGCGATTCATTATCTCCAACGCTGCGCAGCAAAAATCCTGATTTTGTTCGGAGATACCAGTCAAGCGCATACTTTGCGGCAAGCGCTATCACAAGTATCACTATAAGCTTTGAATACACCTCGGAATGACCGATAAAAAATCCCTTTGTCTGAGAGAATATCGTAGTACAGTCCGTACCGAGAAAATCAGTAGCCTTTCCCACTATGGCATAGTTGACCGAATAGAGAGCAGTCATGGTAAGAATACCGCAAAGCAAGTTGCGTATCTTAAGCTTTACATTGAACAAGCCTGTAAACGCACCGGCTATACAACCTGCCGCAAAAGCAGCAATAAGCGCCAGCCACGGGTCTAATGAATTATTTATAAACACAAAGCATACAGCTATACCGAGCGGAAATGTTCCGTCCACCGAAAGATCAGGGAAATCAAGTATCGTATAGGTTATGTAAACACCTATAGCCATTATCCCGTATATAAGTCCCTGTTCAAGAATCCCAACTATCAGCGCTTCCATATCAGCCCTCTGACGGTGCATTCTTCACCTCAGCCTTATCCGTTATTGACTGAGGTATCTCTATACCGAGCAGCGCTGCAGCATCGGTATTAACAGTGATCTTGCTTTCTGTCATCGTCTCATACGGTATAGCGGAAATATCCTCGCCGTTAAGCACTCTTGCAGCTATTCTGCCCGCCTGCTTGCCAAGCTCTATGTAATCTATTCCGGCAGCAGCTATACAGCCGTTGCCCACCTGCTCCTCCTCACTTCCGAATACAGGTATCTTAGCCGCATTAGCCTTTTCAATAAGCACGGGCAGATTATCAACAACAGTGTTATCTGTCATATTTGTTACGCAATCGACCTGTGCAAGCAGAACATCAGCCGCCTGAGGTATCTCAGCCGCATTTGTTATTCCCTTTTCAACTATCTCAAAGCCATACTCAGGAGCCTTTTCCTTGTAGTCTGCTATGGTAGAAATCGAGTTAGCCTCACTTGTTGTATAGAGTATACCTATTTTCTGAGCCTCCGGCAGCATCTCGCGGATAAGCTCAAGCTGTGCCTCTACCGGCAGCTTGTCCGAAACACCTGTAATGCCGTCCATAGCCTGTGTCTCGCTCTCTGCAAGCTTTGCAGCGACCGGATCTGATACAGCGTTAAATATTACCGGTATACCCGCCTCATAGCACGCATTATAGCATGCCTGCGCCGACGGAGTAGCTATACCGCATACTATATCAGGCTTTTTCGCCGCTATCTGCTGCGCTATCTGTGTATTTGTCGAGTCGTCATTCTTCGCCGACTGCTCCTCTATCTCATAGCTTATGCCCGACTCATCAAGTCCCAGCTTGAAGCCCTCAAGACAGTTGTCAAGCGACGGATGATCCGCATATTGCAAAACAGCGACCTCATACTTTTTTGCCTCTCCGCTCTGTTCCTCCGTCTGACCGCCGCAGCCGCCAAGCACAGTAACACCCAGCGCAGCCACTGCCGCCGCCGCTATTATTCTTTTTGTTAAACTCATCATAATACCTCCTGTGGTTATAAAACAGTATCGTTCACATCAAACCGATATGAAATATACTATATATTAAAACGAACGCATATGATTATTTACGCCCGTTTATTTCACTTAAAAGCCCCTCACAGCCCTCAAGAACGTCCCTGTAGGTCGTCTCAAAATCGTGAGTATACCATGGATCAGCAATATCGCCGCCCCTTTCGGTAAAATCGAGCAGCTTATACACCTTCTTATCCGGGTCGCCGCCGCAGATCCTGTTTATATTGCGGATATTCCATTCATCCATACCGATTATATAATCATACTCATCATAATCGGCGCGCGTCATACGCACCGCCGTCTTTCCGGCAGTAGATATCCCTTTTTTCCTGAGCAGCCCGGCAGTACCGTAATGCACCCCGTTCCCTATCTCCTCATTTGAAGTGGCAGCCGACGCAATATAAACATCCTCCCTGCCCTTAGTCATATCCTTAAAAACAAACTCAGCCATCGGGCTTCTGCAAATATTGCCGTGGCACACGAAAAGTATCTTTGTCAATATAATTCTCCTTTCAATTTTGCAAATATATGCTCCGTTTTGCCCATATTTGCGCTTTATTTAAAACAGATTATAATTTTGACAGAATCGGTAGAAATGTACAAAACCACGCAAATTTCAGCAGATCAGGACATACGTTAGTAGCAGAATAGTAGTAAGAATTGGGGGTGGTTACTACTAAGGTATTTTTAATCCAAATCTACTTTATTAAATATTTTTCAAAAGCTTTATGAGCATCCCAGTGAACATTTTTAAAAAATATAATAAGCCAAACTATATATGTAAGTATTGCTATATAAGTACATATAAAATATGATAATATCGCTCCCGTAAACATGATGGCTGCCCATATAAAACACTCATTTCGTATATCTCGCGAAATATATGCTTTGTCATACAGATCTTGCTCTTGTTTTGGCAATGAGTTAAATCCCGAAACAAATCTTGCTGCTTTATCTTTAAATATCGCAAATAATACCCCAACTATTACAAATCCAGGCACTAATATGATACACATCCAAAATCCCCAGTTACATAAATCCATAGCAATCCCCCTATTCTATAAAGGTGCGTTAAATATCGTTGCTTTGTCAATCAACACATATACTCTAATCCATCTTGTATATTTAGACCTGCATTTTTGATAATATTACGAAAATAATAATTGCAGCAGCTGCAACGATGCTAACAAGATTTTCCACTCTATCATAGCAATATGCCTGCAAATATTAATCCATTAGCAATTATACCATATTTCCTCCATTACTTCAACCCCTAATTTCATTACATAAAAAAATAGGCTCTTTAATAAATATCGGGGTTTGCATGTCTGTTATACAGGCAATTGATAGCTTTCCAATTTCTTGTAGGGGCTGTAGCAAACTCGTTGAGTTTTGCAACAGCCTCAGCCCCTGCTCTCATTTCTGCACTATCAGCTTCATATACTCCGCCTGCTCATGCTATTGCACATTTCTGTCACCTCTCCTTCCATTTCCTCTGTCATCGCTATTCCAAACCGGCTTCCAAACACATTCTTCTCCGCTGTGATCCTCTCGGATTAGAGCAGAACCTCCAACAGCTCTAATATGCCCTTGTGTTTTTCTCCTGCTCCGTTACCAAGACATATCGTCGCTTTCAATATGTCGTAATTCGCCTTTTTCTCTTTTAGCTCTCCTATCTACGAATTGGTGTGCTGCAAAAAATACCCCTCCGCTGCGCGGAGGGGCTGTCACACCATTATTGCATTTTTACAATATTCTGTACCGTCTTAAGTCTTACAGTAACCGTACCGGGAGTTAAACCCCTTACTTCCTCATTATTCAACATTGCATTATTCAGCTGCGCTGCTGCATAAGTATAAGAAGCTCCCCTTTCACCTGTCGAAATATTTTCTGAACTGAACATAGTAATATTTATAACCGGAGCATTATATATTTTCATCCTTCATTCCCCCTTTATTCTGCAGCTGTGCTGTCTGAACTGCTGTGATACGGATTGTATGGGCTGCTCATATACTGCTCATACGTTGCCGCGTGGACTTGAGTTTCTATTGCATCATTTTCTGTAAGATCCTGAACACCCTCTACATCCTCATATCCGCTTACATACATTATCTCAGCTGTTGCATCCGGAGCATACAGACCATCGATGACTATACCGTATAAAACCGCTCCCTTGCCCGTGATGACCGTTCCCTGATTATCGTAAAGCCGGATAACCGCTTTAGTTTCATTTTCGTCAAAACCTTTGATCTTAACAATATCTCCATTCAGTATCTGCGCTTTCGGGTCATCAGAAATGACAGTTTCTTTGTTGTCAGCACTATTTGTAAACATCTTCGATGTAAAGTCCTTGCCATCCACATCCTTTACATACAGCCCATGTCTATTGTCCAGTGTAGCCGGATTCGGAATCGTGATCGTCCAGAGTATGTTGTTACGAACTGAATATGATGCTATATTCTGAACCTCTGCCATAAAGCCTGTTGATATGGTATTACCATATTTCTCACCGCCTGTTTTCCCCACATAAGGCGCTTTTTTATTCGATCCATTGTTATACCATAGATGTGTATTATCAAGCTGAGTATCAGAATTTTGCACTCCATCCTGATCAACAAATGATACTATCGGATAAAGAGTAGCATGGGGAGTTACTTTTATTGAAAGATTGTTTACAACATCTGTATAATAGTCTGTCCAAAGGTCTATAGCTGTTGAATCTCCTGCATTATATTCAAACTGCAATGCTTCTGACTTATCGGTTTCAGTATTGATTTTTGATGAAATTCCGTCAGACATATTCTTATTATCGCCAATAGAATACTCTTTGTATGCTTCAGACGGATTAAACAGATCCGAAATTTTCGTGTTGTTGTAGTAGACTGTGTATATATCAGCTTCTTGCTTAACATCTTTATTCAACATTTTTACCTGAATACCGTTCTCGCACGTTTCAATATCTATCAACGGTATATGAACAAGACCGTTCGCAACCGAGATCTTCATTATCCCCGAATAATCACCGCGCGGCACAACATTGCCGTAGGCGTCAAGACCGCCCCATGTAAATGTGTACACACCACCATGTCCGCTGGCTGTGATAGTAACTATGTTTGAGCTTTCAGCTGTGGTATCAGATTCATCCACTCCAAGAGTTTTCCATGTTCCATCAGACTTTATCTCCGGCAAATTATGAAGATCACCTTTATCAATCAGCGAATATTCGCTGAAATCAAGCTGAAGTGCGAGAGTTTCAGGATAGGACTCAAGTCCAGAAGTATTCAAATTTACAGTAAATGTGCCGCCGTATCCCTCGCTGCTGACAAATGCAGTACCAAACCCATCATTATTAGCATTGTCATTTCCGTTGGTTGTCTTTCCATCCTTAAATGAAACAACTGATTTTTCTACCTTAGGTAAACTGCTACTATCCGCAAGACTTTCGTGTCCGGTATAGAACTCTAAAGCATCTGAATTAGACGGATTATTAAAGAACAATCTGTGTGTTTCGTCCTGATCTGTTTCCGGCTTGTAGTTAGGATATATCGTACCATCATTGAACTTTGCCGGTTCTCCGGTATCTGTAGTACCGTCCTCCTTACTGTAAAAGGAACGGTTCAGCGACTGCAGATTAAACTTTGTTTCATCTGTAATTTGACCAATCTTTTTACTGGTCGTATAAATGTCTTCAGGATCCCAGAGGAAACCGCGCTTGTTTGCATATAATACAAAGCCCCACGGAGACATGCCGTTCAGATCAAGCTCATATGCAAATGCATCGTCTGTTAAAATATACACCTTTGAATATATACCTTCACCTGCTTTGTCTGAACCTGTGTCTAAGAACAGCCTGTCTGCCCACACACGTCCGGACTGCTCAGTCTGACTGTCGCCACCTCCTCCATATACTGTAATATCAAAAGCTGCTACGGCTCTGCCGTTAGCATTCCACGCATCATCAGTTTTAACTGCTGCTACGTTTTTGCCATTTACTGTATCATGCTCGCTCGACAGGAATCTAAAGGAATATGTACCCGTATACGGCGCTGTGAACGTCAACGGCGTGTAGCCGTCAGAAACACTGCCTACATTTGGTCCGTTCTTTTCCTGATCTACATTCTTTATATATCCGGCACCTGTACCATTTTCATATTTATCAACCTTGAAAAGGTATACCTTGTTTCTGTCAGAAATATCGTTATTATACAGCACATATTCTAAGCCATTGGCATCCACCGCTTCTGTTTCCGAATTCTCTTTCGGCAGTGTCACGGCTATACCTACGGTTTCATTGCCGTCATACCAAGTTGGATCGATCGTTCCTGTTCCGCCGATAGCAGAAATTGAAGCCTCATTCTGCGCATTCTCGGACGAGCCGAAATAGATCGTTTCTCCTACCTTTGCATAAACATAGATAACATTTTCTCTGTCCATGCCCAAATTTGTAAGGTTGTTCCACTCAAGATAAGGACGGTAGCCTCCATTCTCTACCAACTCCTTACTGCCCTCCGCGTAAGCAACGCCGGCGGCGGAGCATACGGCGCACATGGATAACGCGATGACAGTCAGCACTTTCAATATTTTACTTTGCACTTAAAGTCCCCCTTTTAAATTTTTTTTAAATTTTTTTCGACATCCGATAATTCAAATTGATACAGCTGCCGAATATAAAAGAATTGCATTTGCACATCAATAATAATGATTTTATTCACCACCCCCGCGGTTTTCGAGCCGCTTAAGGTATTCGATGAAGCTGTCCTTATTAACGCGCCACTTCTTGTTCCCGATCCTGTATGCCGGGATCTGTCTGCTCTGCAGCAGCTCATAAAGCAGGCTTTTGTCAATACTCAATATTTCCATGATGTCTCTGGACGTGAGGACATCGGGATAATTTTCAAGCATTCATTGACTCCTTTCCTACGGCATAGACAGGCGGTCAGCTTTTTCGATCACTGCCAAAAGCCCGCTGCGCCGTATTACTTTTTGATAATTTTTTGTTTTTGTGCTATAATAGATATAGCTGTTTGACTTAGTTATATATTCATATTACGTATATAATTATACCATTTGTTACTTAATTTGTCAAGTGATTTAACTATAATTAGTAAAAAATATGTTTATATCTGTTTTTTAATATAGTAATATCGCAGTAATCTGCCAAATCAGATAACAAACGAGAATATCAGACCTAAACAAGGATCTTTATTGCATATGCAATTCGGCTGTATATGCGCCTGACACATATTTATATACTGCAAAACAAGAATTTATGTATATCGATATGCGCAAAGGCGTATTTTTCGCGTGTTTTGCATAATGCTGCGCCTGAGCATAAGCGGCTGATTTGTATGCGCGACAGCAACACAACTAAGCCGCGCGATATTCTTTATATCGGGAACAAGATATGGTTATACGGTTTCCTGATACTATTCTGCACATCGGCAGAGCAATAAACTTAGTTTATTGCTTCCTTACACGTAACATGATCGTCATTCAGCAAAAACAGCCGGCGCTGTGATAATCAGCAGAGCGGACTATTCACATTACACATACGGCGCTCGCGGTGATCATTAATTTTGCATCGAATCTGCAGAACATTACAACACTTAAAAACGCGTCTGATCTATTCAGATATGTCACGGTCATTATAAGGAGATCACATGAAACGTATTGCAGAACTTAGAAAGGAGCATCATATAAGTCAGACAGAGCTTGGGCATTTGTTGAATCTGTCGCAGAAGATGATAAGCTCATACGAGAGCGGGTCGCATCAGCCGGGACTGGACACTCTTAAAAAGCTTTCAGCTTTGTTCGGTGTATCAGTGGATTATATTATAGAGAACAGCGATTATCGCACTCTTCCTGTAGCAGATGGGCTGAGCCTTTACGAGGATGAGCTTGAGCTTCTTAGTATGTACCGTCAGCTTGAGCTTGACAAAAAACAAAGAGCCTTAGGTATAACCTACGCTCTGCTGCACTATGACGATCCGTTCACAATCAAAAACACAGCGGCGCAATAATGCACCGCTGTGTTTTATTTCTGTCCTATCAGCTTCATATACTCCGCCTGTTCCTGCTGCGGTATCCCAAGCGCGTTCATCGCCTGCTCCGCTGTCATTTTCAGATTCACCATCAGCTGCTTTATATTATTCGTCACTCCAAGCATGATGCCTTCGGCTCTGCCTTTTTCCATGCCTTTTTCCATGCCTTCAGCTCTGCCTTTTTCCATGCCTTCGGCTATGCCTTTTTCCATGCCTTCGGCTCTGCCTTTTTCCATGCCTTCGGCTCTGCCTTTTTCCATGCCTTCAGCTCTGCCTTTTTCCATGGCTCTTTCCTCTAACACATCACTGAGATTGCACATTTCT
>CALXSS010000055.1 GCA_944391225.1 uncultured Clostridia bacterium | reverse complement strand
TGGCGCTATAAGAGATATGAGGTCAACACCGTATTTTTTGCAATATGGGAGAAATTCCTCCTTTTCCTCAAACGGCAGGTCAGGGAGTATCAGCCCGTCAATTCCTATCTCCCTACAGGTAGAAATGAATCTGTCAGAGCCGTATGAAAACACGACATTCGCGTATGTCATAAATACCATGGGAATGTCAATATCCCGTCTTAATCTGCGCACAAGCTCAAATATTTTGTCTGTTGTCACTCCGCCCGAAAGAGCGCGCAGGCTTGCAGCCTGAATAACCGGACCCTCAGCTGTTGGGTCGGAAAACGGGATACCAAGCTCTATCAGGTCCGCTCCGTTTTCGGCGGCGGCGCGGACTATCTTTTCTGTCGTTTCAAGATCCGGATCGCCGCAGGTTATAAATGGTATGAATGCTTTGCCGTTGGCAAACGCGTTTTTTATTTTACTCATATATATTCTCTCCTCTGTATCTTGCTATAGCGGCGCAGTCCTTGTCGCCTCTGCCTGAAATCGTTATAACTATTATCTTATCCCTGTCAAGCTGCGGCGCAAGCTTAAGCGCGTATGCGACAGCGTGTGATGATTCTATTGCCGGGATTATGCCCTCAGTTCTTGAAAGGTACTCAAAAGCGTTCACAGCCTCGTCATCGGTTATAGCCACATATTCAGCTCTGCCTGTGTCATGCAGAAACGCGTGCTCAGGACCTACGCCCGGATAGTCGAGACCGGCTGAGATAGAATATACCGGAGCGATCTGACCGTATTCATCCTGACAGAAATATGATTTCATGCCGTGGAATATTCCGGGTCTGCCCGTGCTTATAGTAGCGGCTGTTTCAAAGGTGTCTATTCCGCGTCCGGCAGCCTCGCAGCCTATCAGTCTTACATCCTTGTCGTTGATGAAATGATAGAAGCTTCCGATAGCGTTGGAGCCTCCGCCAACACAGGCTATAACGGCATCGGGCAGGCGGTCCTCCTTTTCAAGCATCTGCGATCTTATTTCCTTTGATATGACTGACTGGAAATCACGCACGATAGTGGGGAAGGGGTGAGGACCCATTACAGAGCCAAGACAGTAATGAGTGTCGTCTATGCGCGAGGTCCATTCTCTCATAGCCTCCGATACCGCGTCCTTAAGAGTTGCAGTGCCGGATCTTACCGGAACGACCTCCGCTCCTAAAAGACGCATCCTGTATACGTTGAGCGCCTGACGCTTTGTGTCCTCCTCGCCCATGAAAACAACGCATTCCATGTTCATAAGCGCTGCTGCAGTGGCAGTTGCAACGCCGTGCTGACCCGCGCCTGTTTCGGCTATCAGCCTTGTTTTGCCCATTTTCTTAGCCAAAAGCGCCTGACCAAGCACATTGTTTATCTTGTGCGAGCCTGTGTGGTTGAGATCCTCGCGCTTGAGATATATTTTTGCTCCGCCAAGATCCTTTGTCATCTTTTCGGCGTAATAAAGGCGTGAGGGTCTGCCTGCGTAATTGTTGAACAGTTCTGTCAGCTCGTGGTTGAACTGCTCGTCATTTTTGTAAAATTCGTATGCGTTTTCAAGCTCTATTACGGCATTCATGAGCGTTTCGGGTATGTACTGCCCGCCGTGAATGCCGAATCGTCCTTTTGATCTGCTCATATATATAATTCCTTTCCTTTTCTGACAGCATCAACAAATGCTCTCATTTTATCTATATCCTTTATCCCGTTTGTTTCAAGCGCGGAGCTTGTATCCACCGCGTATGGCGAATACCGTCTGAGTGCGGTTTGAACATTTCCGCTGTCAAGCCCTCCGGCAAGAAAAAAATCTCTTTTTATGTTTTTTATCAGGCTGTGGTCAAACTGTGTTCCGCTGCCGCCCGCTCCTGAATCAAGCAGCACATAATCCGCGCTGCTCTCCTGCGCGGCTTTTATATCAGCCTCGCTTTTTATTGAAAATGCCTTTATAATAGTGCGGTCGGTAACCGCGCGCAGCGCGCGGATATAAGACTCATCCTCTCTGCCGTGCAGCTGTATAATATCAGCCGCTCCTGTATTGACAGCGTTTAAAACATAGTCTATATCCGCGTTAACAAAAACGCCAACAGGGGTGATATTATCAGACAAGCCGCGCCTTAAGCCCGCGGCGTCCTCAGGTGATATATACCGTCTGCTTGATGAGGCAAAGACGAAGCCTATATATTCCGGCATCAGCAGATTTGCATATTCAATATCCTCTGCGCGGCGCAGTCCGCAAAGCTTTATCTTGGTCATGACATGCCCCTCAGTTCCAGGAGCTTATCGGATATATTTTCTGCTCGCATAAGCGTTTCACCTATGAGCACAGCGTCAGCTCCGGCTGCGCTGAGATCCCGTACATCTTCTGCTGTCTTTACTCCGCTTTCTGCAACGAATAATATATTATCAGGCACGAGCGCGCGCAGCCTGCCGCTGTTTGAGGTATCAACGCTGAAATCCTTAAGATTCCTGTTATTGACGCCTATCATTCTCGCTCCGGAGTTTATTGCTGTCTGTATCTCGTCTGCGTCGTGAGCCTCAACAAGCGCAGATATGCCAAGGCTGTCGCATATGTGTATATACTCGCGTATCTGTTCGCCGCTGAGTATTGAGCATATCAAAAGCACCGCCTTTGCTCCGAGCAGCTTTGCCTCATATATCATGTATTCGTCTACAAGAAAATCCTTTCTTATGCATGGCGCAGATACTGACGCGGCTATCTCTTTTAGATATTTGTCGCTGCCGAGAAACCATTTAGGCTCTGTTAGCACAGATATACAGTCCGCTCCCGCGCGGTCGTATTCCTCAGCTATTTTCATATAGGGGAAATCCTCCGAGATTATTCCCTTTGAGGGTGATGCCTTTTTGCACTCGCAGATAAATGACATCCCCGGCTTTTTCAGTGCGTTTTCAAATTCAAAGCTGCCCTTTTCGATCTGCTCTGCTGCCCTACGCAGCTCAGCAAGAGGTATCCTTATTTTTGCAGCTTCAACACGCTCGCGGGCGTATGCCGCAAGCTCATCAAGTATGTTCATAAGTCGTCAGAACCTTTCGTGTATCGATTAGTTGTTTGAAAGCTCTATAAGTCTTTCAAGAGTCTCCATAGCTTTGCCTGAATCTATTATTTCTCCGGCAAGCTTTATTCCCTCAGCAAAGCTGTCAGCCTTATCTCCTATGCAGAGGGCTGCAGCTGCATTCATAAGCACAGCGTTTCTGCGGTGTCCTTTTTCGCCTCTCAATATAGACCTTGTTATCTCCGCGTTAAATTCAGGACTTCCGCCGAGCAGATCCTCTCTTGTGCAGCGTTCCAAACCGAATTGCTCAGGAGCTATATCATAATTTCTGAACCAGCCGTTTGAAAACTCCGCTATTGTTGTAGGCGCGCACAGAGATATTTCGTCAAGCTTATCCTGACCGTAAACCACCATGCCTTTTTTGACACCGAGCTTCATCAATACCTGCGCGAGCGGCTGTACGAGCGATGGGTCATACACTCCTAAAAGCTGCCTTTTTGGACTTGCGGGGTTGGTGAGAGGGCCAAGAATATTGAACACTGTTCGTATTCCCAATTCGCGGCGTATTGCGCCAACATACTTCATAGAGGTGTGATACTTTTGAGCGAAAAAGAAACAGAATCCAACTGTGTTTAGCAGCTCAATGCATTTTTTCGGCTCTAAGTCGATGTTTACTCCCAATGCCTCAAGACAGTCTGCCGTACCACAGTCAGACGATGCCGCGCGGTTTCCGTGCTTTGCTATCTTAAGTCCGGCAGCTGCGCACACTAACGCGGTAGTCGTGGAGATGTTGAAGCTGTGCGCGCCGTCGCCCCCCGTTCCGACTATTTCCATAAGATCCATGTCGTTTTCAACCTTTGTGGCGCTGTCACGCATTGCTGCCGCGCAGCCTGTTATCTCGTCGATTGTTTCCGCCTTGGTGCTCTTTGTTGAGAGAGCGGCGAGAAATGCCGCGTTTTGTGTGGGCGAGGTGTTTCCGCTCATTATTTCGCTTATTACCTGGTATGCCTCGTCATATGTAAGATCCTGTTTATCAACTATTTTTACAATTGCTTCCTTTATCATGATATGCCTCCGTTGAGAAAGTTTTTAAGTATCAGCTCACCATGCGGTGTCATTATCGATTCGGGGTGGAACTGCACGCCGTATATCGGGTATTCCTTGTGCATCACAGCCATTATTTCACCGTCGTCTGACATTGCTGCTACAGTCAGGCATTCCGGTATGGACTCAGCGTCAGCCGCAAGTGAGTGGTAGCGCGCTACGCTTATATGGTCAGGGCAGCCGCTGAATATAGGACAGCTGCATTTTATTTCAATTTCAGACTGCTTGCCGTGCATCAGTTTTTTTGCGTATGTTATTTTTGCCCCGTATGCCTGGCAGATCGCCTGATGGCCAAGACATACGCCGAGCGTCGGTATCTTTTTTGAAAGCGTCGCTGCAAGCTCTGTTATTATTCCGGCGTTTTCCGGTCTTCCTGGTCCGGGTGAAATGATTATTTTATCAGGCGCGAGCTGCTCTATCTCGCTTACAGAAAGTTCATCGTTTCTTATCACTTTAATATCCAGATCTATACTGCCTATAAGCTGATAAAGGTTATAGGAAAAGCTGTCATAATTATCTATCAAAAGGATCATTGCTCCGCCTCCTCTGCAAGCTTTAACGCTCTTACGACTGCCGCCGCCTTGTTTATACATTCCTGATATTCCTTTTCCGGCACAGAATCGGCAACAATACCGGCGCCGCTGCGAACAAATACTGTACCGTTCTTTTTGTATGCTATCCTTATTGCTATACATGTATCAAGATTGCCTGTAAAATCTATATAGCCTATAGCGCCGCCGTAAATTCCGCGCTTGTTGTTTTCAAGCTCCGCTATCAGCTGGCAAGCCCTTAGCTTGGGAGCGCCCGAAAGCGTTCCGGCCGGCAGCACAGCGCCTACGGCATCGAGCGCGTCGCAGTCCTCTCTTATCTCGCCCCGGACTGTGGAGCCAATGTGCATAACATGTGAGTATCTCTCTATTGAATGGAGCTTTGTTACCTCAACTGATCCGAATTTGCTTATCTTGCCGAGATCGTTTCTGCCCAGATCAACAAGCATGTTGTGTTCTGCAAGCTCCTTTTCATCTGATAGCAGCTCACGTTCAAGCTGAACATCCTCTTGCTCTGTCTTGCCGCGCGGACGCGTTCCCGCGAGAGGGAAGGTGTGCAGCACGCCGTTTTCAAGCTTTACAAGTGTTTCCGGCGATGCTCCTGCTACCTCTACATCTGTTCCCGAAAAGTAGAACATGTACGGAGAGGGGTTTATAGTTCTCAGTATCCTGTAGGTGTTTAAAAGGCTTCCCTCGAACGGCGCGCTCAGCCTGTTGGATAAAACTATCTGGAAAATATCGCCCTCGCGTATATGCCCTTTGGCTTTTTCGACCATCGAGCAGTATTCCTCTTTTCCGAACAGCGGAGTTACCTCGCCAGTCAGCCTGCCTGTCTCAGTCTTTTTCTTTCCGTTAGTTATAAGCTCTGCAAGCTTGTTAAGCTCGAGCACAGCCTTGTTGTAGCCTGTTTCAGGCTCTTCAAGGCGCATATTAGCAATTAAAATTATTTTCTTTTTTATATTGTCAAAGGCTATGACCTTATCAAAAAGCATCAGGTCAAGATCCTTGAAGTTTTCAGAATCATTCACATCTGCCCGAACTGTAGGCTCTGTATATCCTATGTAATCGTATGCAAAATATCCTATCAGCCCGCCTGTAAAAGAGGGTAGATAATCAAATACCGGACTTTTACAGCATGAGAGTATCTGTCTTATGTGCATAGCGGGATCATCTGTTTTGAAGCTCACGTCTCCGACCTTCATAACTCCGTGGGCGCATGTTACCTCAAGCCTGGGATCACAGCCGAGAAATGTATATCGTCCCCATTTTTCAGCGCTCACGGCAGATTCAAGCATAAAGCAGTGGCGTGACACATTCTTTAGCCTGCGCAGAGCCTCAATAGGGGTGCATATGTCCGAAAGCAGCTCACAGCTGATGGGAGCTATGTCATATTTGCCCTCAGCGGCTATTTCACGGACCTTTTCAAGACTTGGTAAAAATTCCATAATATCAACCTCCTGAAATAAAAAATTCCTCTGACTTTCTGCCAGAGGAATAAAAAAAAGCCCATGACAGAAAGAAGTAACTGTCAAGGACGAATAATACAATATATCCGCGATGCCACCTTGATTCACAGCTCTTTAAAGCTGCACACTCTGTAGGATACCAGCATATCCCCGGCAACTGACGTATGCCCTCACGTTGCAGAATACTCTGCGCTGCCGCGCATTTGACTGCACCCTCAGCGGTCCATTTGATAACCTGTGTTTCGCCCACATCTCAGCTGCATGGGCTCTCTGTAGAAGCATAATTATCTTTATCTCCGCGTCAACGGTTTAATATTGTTTGTATTATACCACCTGTTAACGGATTTGTCAAGCAATTTTTTGCATTTTTTTAAATTAGATTGTTTGTATACAGGACTGTATGTAATTAAGCTGTATGAATAAAAAACGGTTGCGTGATCATTGAATGTGTGCTATAATGTGAGTATGAAAGGAACATAATGGGGCAGAATATGAATGAGCCGTCTGAAACGGAAATACGGATAATAAACGGAGAAAGAAGAAAGAAATGACAGATAGCGAAAGAGATAACAGGAAAGACAGGATATATTCATATATGACAAGCAGCTCTTATGTGCCGCTTAAGGAATCAGAGCTTGCTATAGTGATAGATGTGCCTAACGAGGACAGAGCAGTACTGCGTGCTGTGCTTGAGGAGCTTGAGGCAGAAGGGCGCATATATCGCACAAAGAAAGGACGTTATTGCGGTGTCGGCTCAAAAGGGCTGACGGTGTCGGGAAAGCTGAGCTGCAACGCGCGAGGCGGATTTGGATTCGTGGTACCAGAGAGCGGCAGTGAAGGGGATATATTTATTCCTGCTGAAAAGCTCGGCAATGCGTACGACGGCGATAGAGTGCTTGTAAGGATAGACAGGCGCGAGAGTCGGCAGGGACATCGCGAGGGACATATAACAGGGATAATAGAGCGTGGAAACAGCCTTATAGTAGGCGTTGTAACAGGCTTTAAGGGCAAAACATACAGGGTGAGGGCAGACAGGCACGAGTTTTTCGAGCAGATACGCATAAACGCTGCTGATATGAACGGTGCTAAAGCAGGAGACAGAGTAGCTGTAAGGATAAAGGAGTATAACAGCAAGGGGAGACCTGTAGGCGAGGTTGAAACTATACTCGGAAATTCGGATTCGGTTGAAAGCTGTCTCAACGGACTGCTCACTGAATATGGTATACACTCGCATTTTCCAAAAAGAGTTATCGATGAGGCTGAGGCAATGCCTGAGATGGTTACGGAAAAGGAGCTTGAGAACAGAGAGGATCTCAGAGATAAGCTGATATTTACAATAGACGGTGATGACTCAAAGGATTTTGATGACGCGGTATCGCTTGATAGAACGGAGAACGGCGACTATCTTTTGGGAGTTCATATAGCTGATGTGACGCATTATGTTAAGGAGGATACTGAGCTGTACCGTGAGGCTTTTAAGCGCGGTACAAGTGTGTATATGCCTCACAGAGTTATACCCATGCTGCCAAAGCGGCTCTCGAACGGGATCTGTTCTCTTAATCCTGATGTTGACAGGCTTACGCTGTCGGTGTTTATGGAGATAGACAAGGACGGAAATATAAAAAGCCACAGGATAGCCGAAACAGTGATGCACTCAGCCGCACGTATGACGTATGCGAATGTGAATAAGATACTTGAGGGAGATACAAGGCTCAGAGAGGAATATGACAGTCTTGTGAGCGTGCTTGAGGAAATGGACGCGCTCTCAGATATGCTTGCTGCTAAGCGTAGAGAGCGCGGCGCGATAGATTTTGATTTTCCGGAAACAAAGGTCGTATGCGGCACGGACGCAGAGCCTTTGGAAGTGCTGATTGAGGAGCGAGGAAGATCGCACAGGCTTATAGAATCGTTTATGCTTGCGGCTAATGAGACTGTCGCTGAGGCGGCGTACTGGGCGGAGCTGCCGTTCGTTTACCGCGTGCATGAGGCTCCGAGCTATGATAAGCTCGTGTCATTTAATGAGTTCGTAAAGAATTTTGGATATTCGCTAAAGGGCAGGCTTGATCCTGAAACTATACATCCAATGGAATTACAGCGCATAGCGGAGCAGGCAAAGGGTACTCCGGAGGAACTGATGATCTCAAAGCTCATGCTGCGCTCGCTTATGAAAGCCTGTTACATGGATACAAACAATGGTCATTTTGGACTTGCGGCGAGGTATTACTGTCATTTTACCTCACCTATACGTCGTTTTCCGGATCTAATGATACACAGGGTGTTAAAGGATTTCATAAACGGGCGTCTTGACGAGAGCCGTTATAATAGGTATGTGTCAGAGGTGCGAGCAGTGTCAGAGCAGTCGAGCGACAGGGAGATTGAGGCAGAGAAAGCGGAGCGTGAGGCTGACGATATATTAAAGACGGCATATATGCGCTCATATCTGGGCGAAAGCTTTGACGCGGTAGTTTCATCTGTCACGGCGTTCGGAGTGTTCGCGATGCTTGAAAATTCGTGCGAGGGGCTTATAAGATGCGAGAATATAAGCGGCGATTATTACGAGTATAATGAAAGCACACATATATTGAAAGGGCGGCGCAGCGGCCGCGAGTTCAGGATCGGCGACAGAATAAGGGTGACGGTAGCTGCCTGCAATGTTCTGATGCGGCGAATAGATTTTGTGCTTGAGGGTGACGATGGCGAAAACGTCTTAAGACGGCTGCAAAAACGAGCAGCTGATGACCTGAAAAGACCTGAGGATAAAAAGAAGGGCAGCGGAAAAAAGCATAAGAGAGGTAAGAAACGTGAACGAAAAATTTGAGATAATAATCCCTACATTGTTCGGGCTTGAGGCGATGGTGTCGCGAGAGCTGTACAGGCTGGGCTATGATACAACAAGGGTTGAGAATGGGCGAGTGACTTTTATGGGTGACTATGATGCTGTATGCAGAGCGAATATATGGCTGCGCTGTGGTGAAAGAGTGCTTATAAAGGCTGGTGAGTTCAAGGCTGAGACTGCCGATGAGCTTTATGATGGCGTAAGGGCTATAGAGTGGGAGCAGTTTTTAGATAGAAATGACGCATTCCCTGTAAAGGGCAGAACTACGCGCTCTGTGCTTGCAAGCGACAGGGCAAGCCAGACAATAATTAAAAAGGCAATAGCTGACAGATTGGGGAATGAATACGGCATATCATGGCTGACGGAGGATGGAGTAACATATCAGATCCAGTTTACAATCATAGACAATACCGCTACGCTTATGATAGATACCACAGGCGCCGCGCTTCATAAGCGCGGCTATAGGGCAAAGTCAAACCTTGCTCCGCTGCGCGAAACGCTCGCAGCAGCTATGGTAATGATAAGCTATTGGAAGTTTGAACAGCCGCTGCTCGATCCGTTCTGCGGATCGGGCACGATACCAATCGAGGCGGCGATGTTCAAGCGCAACATTGCGCCTGGGCTAAGACGCGGCTTTGCTTTTGAGCAGTTCCCGCAGATAGATACTCAGGAGGTAGCAGCAATACGAGAGGAGGCTCTTTCTGAGATCCACCGCGATGTGAGTCTTGAGATATACGCCTCTGACATAGACCCGGCAGCCATTGAGCTTACGCGGGAGAATGCCTCAAAGGCAGGGGTAGGAGAGTTTATAACTGCATCTGTTGCTGACGCGCGCAGCATACATATGGAAAAGCCGCGCGGCAGCATAATAACAAATCCGCCGTACGGCGAAAGACTCAGTGATGTTAAGGAGTGCGCCAAGCTTTATGGGCAGATAGGAAAGACCTTTTCAAAGCTCGATAGATGGTCATATTATATACTTACGTCTCATGATGATTTTGAACGCGAGTTCGGCAGACGCGCCGATAAGCGCAGAAAGCTGTATAACGGCATGCTTCGCTGCTGCCTTTATCAGTATTATGGCGATGCGCCGTCAAAGAAAGGCAAGGAAAAATAATGGCACAGTATATAACTACTTATACAGGTGCGCATTTTTATCCGCTTGAGCCTGATCCTGAGGATATACGTATAGAGGATATAGCTCATGCGCTTTCTATGCACTGCCGCGCAAACGGTCACTATAAATATTTCTATTCTGTAGCGGATCATTGCATTGACTGTGCGGTTGAGGCTGAGGCTCGTGGGCTGGACGCTTATGTTTCCCTGCTTTGTCTGCTGCATGATGCGGCAGAAGCGTATATATCCGATATACCGCGGCCTGTAAAACGCGATCTCAAGGGAATATATGAGATTGAGGACAGGATAGCTAATATGGTATATATAAAATTTGCCGGCAGAATTCCTGATAGAAATGAATTTGAGCTGATGAGGGAGATAGATGACGCTATGCTTTATCACGAGTTCAAGGCGAATATGGGCGAGGAGCTGAGCTATGGCGATATATTTTCTGAGCGCAGCTTCAGAACACGCCGTCCTTCAGAATCGGAGTCGGAGTTTATTGAAACATTTAGACGGCTCAGGAATAGATTACATGGTATATAAGCCATGTATAAGGACTATAATATTAATGAGCCATAGGCGGGGGAGCCGTATATCTTAGCGGCGCTCCCGCGGCTGTACGGATATGTGGTAAAAGAGTGAATGAACATACTTGGGAGAACTGGGGCGCGGCAGGGCGCGGGGCTTTGCAGCGTCTCTTTTTTTATTTTTTTTATAAAAACTATTGACAAACACTTTGAGATGTGATATATTAATGCAAACGATTGCATTAATATATCATTTGAAATAATAAGATATATACTAAATTAATTAAAACGTTTGCATAAAGAGGTGGAGTGTTTGCGAAAGGTAACGATAAAGGATGTGGCGAGGCTTGCGGGCGTATCAGCCTCGACTGTTTCGCGCGTGCTCGCGGGCGGCGCGGCAATATCGGAGGATACTTGCTCGCGTGTCAGGGATGCGGCGGAAAAGCTGGGGTATATACCCAATACTGCTGCAAGAAGTCTCAGATGTGAAAAAAGCAGGAGTATCGGCGTTGTGCTGCCCGATATTTCAGGTGAGTTTTATTCGCTGTGCGCATCATCAATACTGAAATATGCGCGTATGGTTGGCTACACAGTGCTGTTTATAGAGAGTGGCAGGGAGCTTGAGGCGGAACGTGATGGCATACGCATACTTTTGCAGCACGGTGTGGATGGGATGATATTTATTGGCGGCGGCAGTGACGGGGCGCTCATACTGGAGGCTTCGCGCAGTGTTCCGGTGATGACAGGAGATAGACGAGTTGACAATATACCATCTGTTACGTTCAATAACCGCGAGACTGTCAGGCGGCTTTCAAATGCTCTGTATTCAGCCGGGCACAGGAGTTTTCTGTATTTAGGCGAGAGCTTTAATGGATTTGAGAACCTTTCCGAGCGCTATGCGGGCTTTACAGATGCGCTCAGTATGAAAAATGATATAAGGGTCACAACCATGCTTGAGGACAGCCTCCACGGTGACAAGCTCAGTGTTTCGTTCAGGCTGTTCTGCGAAAGGATAAAGGATATGCTGCCTGACGCTGTAATAACATCAAATGATCTTATCGCTCAGGGTATAATAAGCGCGTCGTACAAATGCGGTATAAGGATACCGGAGCAAATTGCAGTCACAGGTTTTGATGATATGACCTCATCTGCATATTATACACCCTCAGTGACCACAGTGAGGCAGGACGCCGACGAGCTTTCAAGACTTTGTTTCAACGGACTGATAGCTCTGATCGAAAATAAGCCAACAGTATCTCAGATACTGAAACAGAAAATAATAATAAGGGACTCTGCTGAGATAAAGGAGGGGGAAGTTTGAAAAACGGCGTAACAGATTTTACGAGCGGCAGTATTTCAAGATCCTTGCTGTATTTTTCTGTGCCATTTCTCATCACCAATATAATACAGTCGCTCTATAACATAGTGGATATAATGGTAGTAAGCCGTTTCTGCGGCGCTAACGGTATTGCGGGAGCGTCTATAGGCGGCAGCGTAACGCAGACTGTAACCTATATGATAATCGGACTGTGCAACGGCGGCGCGATAATGACCGCGCACTATGTTGGCATGAAAAGCGATAAGGATGTTAAGGAGACAATAGGCACAACGTTTGGGATAATTTTCATTCTTTCGATCCTATCATCGGTGTTCATGCTGATTTTTTCAAGGAATATATTGAATGCTCTGAATACTCCGGCGGAGGCTTTTTCAGAAACGCTCTCATATTTTAGGATATGTATGACGGGCTCGGTGTTTATTTTTGGATATAATGCGGTAAGCTCAGTGCTTAGAGGCGTGGGAAATTCAAAGACACCTATGTATTTTGGGTTTGCATCATGCCTTATGAACGTGGCTCTTGATCTGCTTTTTGTAGGCTTATTCAGAATGGGTGTAGCGGGAGCAGCGGCTGCAACTGTTATTTCGCAGGCAATGTCGCTTATCGCTTGCGTAATATATCTGAAAAAGCAGAAATTTTTGTTTGATTTTAGATTGTCAAGCTTCAGGATAGTGCCGGACAAGGCGGTAAATATATTCAGGCTCGGACTGCCGGGAGCGGTGCAGAACGCGATAGTTTCAGGCGGATTTCTGCTTGTTTCCTCCATCACTAACAGCCTTGGAGTAAACGCAGCCTCGGCAGTGTCTGTCGCGGCAAAGGTGAATAGTTTTGCGCAGATGCCGGCGTCGGCGATAGGTATGGCAGTCTCCTCAATAATCGGTCAGAATGTGGGCGCGCGTAAATTTGACAGAGCGCGCAAGACGCTGTCATACGGAATATTCATAAGCCTGGGGTTCGGAGCGGCGATGTTTACAATAGTGCAGCTCATACCGGCTCAGCTGATGGGGCTTCTTGTAGATGATGCCAACGTGATCTCAACGGCTGTGCCGTATCTCAGGATAACAGCCTGCGATTATCTGCTTGTCGCATTGATATTCCCTCTTAACGGCCTGTGCAACGGCTCAGGTCATACACTGTTCACGATGATACCGTCAATATTCTCGTCAGTGATCGCGAGGGTGCCGGTAGCTTATTTTTGTGTATACGTTCTCGACATGGGACTCAGTGGAGTTGCAGTGTCAACTCCTACAGGAACTATAAGCGCTATAATAATATGTACCATCTATTATTTCAGCAACAGATGGTGCAGGATTACAATATAAAAAAATGAAAGGAAGAAACAAAATGTACATAGCTAACGAAAAAAGATACGATACCATGAAATACAACCGCTGCGGCAAAAGCGGGATCAAGCTTTCGGCTTTTTCACTGGGACTTTGGCACAACTTCGGCAGCGGAGATAATTACGATAACATGGTGGATATGGTAACAACAGCGTTTGATCTCGGAATAACACATTTTGACCTCGCTAACAACTATGGTCCGTATCCGGGCAGCGCGGAGGAAAATTTCGGAAAGATACTAAATAACGAGCTGTCGCCTTACCGTGATGAGCTTATAATTTCAACAAAGGCAGGATACACAATGTGGGCAGGTCCGTATGGGGATCATGGTTCAAGGAAGTATCTTATAGCAAGTCTTGACCAGAGCCTAAAGAGGATGGGACTTGAATATGTGGATATTTTCTATCACCACAGACCGGATCCGGAAACTCCGTTTGAGGAAACAGCCGCGGCTCTTGATCATATAGTAAGGAGCGGAAAGGCGTTGTATGTTGGAGTATCAAATTACAGCGCTGAGCAGACAAAAACTCTTTCTGAAATAATGAAAGGATTGGGAACACCGCTGCTTATACATCAGCCGCGATACAATATGTTTGAGCGCTGGATAGAGGATGGACTTCAGGATGTGCTTGAGGAGGAAGGAATGGGTTCTATCTCGTTCTGTCCGCTGGCACAGGGAATGCTGACTAATAAATATATTCACGGAATACCAAAGGATTCAAGAGCTGCAAAAAGTTCGCCGTTCCTTACAGCGGACAGGATCAGCGAGGACGTTATCGCAAAGGTTGTAAAGCTCAACGAGATAGCGGAAAACAGAGGTCAGTCTCTGGCGCAGATGGCTTGCGCGTGGAATCTCAGGGGCGGAAAGCTCACAAGCGTGCTTTTAGGCGCTTCAAGACCATCGCAGATAACAGAAAATGTAGGCGCGCTTGCAAAGCTTGATTTTACATCAGACGAGCTTAACGCGATAGAGAATGCTCTCAAATAAAGCTCGCATTTCGCTTTATGAGGTCTAACCTCTTTACTTTTGTATAATAATTCTTGACACCGTTATCAGCGGCTGATATACTTGTATTGTAAAAGAGGTACGGGAGGTCGGTGTTTATGGAGCTTAGGGTCTTGAAATACTTTCTTGCGGTGGCAAGAGCGGAAAATATATCTGCGGCGGCAGAAAATCTGCATGTTACTCAGCCAACTCTTTCCCGTCAGCTCATGGATCTTGAGGATGAGTTGGGAAAGACGTTATTTGTGCGCGCTCATAAAAAAATATCGCTTACAGAGGACGGGCTGCTACTCAAAAAAAGAGCTGAGGAGATAGTGGAGCTTGTAAGCAGGACAGAATCAGAGCTGAAAAACGATGATAAGGAAATATCCGGCGATGTTTATATTGGGAGTGGAGAAACGGAGGGTATACGTTTTATTGCTAAAGCGGCAAAACAGATACGCGACAGCGGATATGATATTCGTTTTCATATTTACAGCGGTCACGATGCTTCTGTTGCTCAGCGCATAGATAGAGGACTACTTGATTTTGGCGTGTTTCTTGAGGGTACGCATCTGGAAAAATATGATTCTATAAAGCTCCCGTATAGCGATACGTGGGGAGTGCTTATGAGGAAAGACAGTCACCTTGCTGAAAAGGATCATATTGAGCCTGAAGATCTTTGGGAGCTGCCTTTGATAGTTTCATTGCAGGCTGACAGTAACAATGAGTTTTCCGGCTGGCTCATGCGCAGCCGTGACCAGCTCAATATTGTGGCTACATATAATCTTTTGTTCAATGCCTCAATAATGGTAGAGGAGGGACTGGGATACGCTCTTTGTATTGATAGGATAGTCAGAACAGACGGAGACAGCGTGCTCTGCTTTAAGCCGCTGAGACCGGCGCGCAGTGCAAGCAGCGATATTATATGGAAAAAACATAAACCACTATCTAAGCCTGCGGAGGTGTTTTTAAAATATCTTAAAGATAATATCAGGTAGTCTTTAATTTACATTTGAGAGCATGCAATATTAAGCAGAAAAACCGCGCTTTCCCGAGAGTCAGGGAGTGCGCGGTTTTTTTTGATAGGTATTAAATGTTATTTGAGCTTATAAGCTATATCGTTCCAGAACAGCTCCTTTTCAAGAGCTTCAATTGTTGTGTCCTTTCCTATATGTACAAACTCAATATCCATCATCTTTGCCCAGTCATGCATCATTTCAGCTGTGATGTCATAGCTCAGAACTGTATGGTGCGCACCTCCGGCAAGGATCCAGCTTTCAGCTGAAACAGCAAGCGATGGGAGCGGTTTCCACATAACTCCTGCTACAGGGAGCTTTGGCATAGGATTAAGCGGGTTGCAAGCCTCAACATCGTTTACTATCAGTCTGAGTCTGCCTCCCATGTCAACGAGCGATGCTACGATCGCGCTGCCTTTTTTTGAATCAAAAACAAGACGCGCCGGAGCTTTTTTGTTGCCTATTCCAAGCTCGTGCACCTGTATTTTAGGTCTGTTTGACGCAACCGATGGACATACCTCAAGCATGTGAGCTCCAAGAACATGCTCGTTTCCGGCAGGCATATGGTAGGTGTAGTCCTCCATAAACGCTGTACCGCCATCCAAGCCCTCTGCCATTGCTTTCATAATAGCGGTCATGGCTGCTACCTTCCAGTCACCCTCGCCGCCAAAGCCGAAGCCCTTTGACATGAGATCCTGCGCTGCGAGTCCCGGCAGCTGCTCCATTCCCCAAAGATCCTCAAAGTTTGTGGTGAATGCGCTGTAGCCATAGTCGGCAAACATTCTTTCAAGACCTATTTCAGTCTTTGCCTGATAACGGACAGCTTCTGTATTGTCGGTATCCATGTCATATTTTTCAAGATATTCATTGATCTTAGCATCGATATCACTCTCAGTAACTTTGTCCATGTATGCTACAAGATCGCCTATGCCTCTGTATTCAACATCCCAGCCAAGCTTGATCTCTGCCTCTACCTTGTCGCCCTCAGTTACTGCTACCTGGCGCATATTGTCACCAAATCTAACCATCTTGAATTCGCGGCTTACAGCAACGCCAACTGCGCTGCGCATCCAGTCAGCTATCTTTTTTTGTGGCTCTGCGTCTTCCCAATAGCCAACAACTATCTTGCGCGGCATGCGCAGTCTTGCTCCGATAAAACCGTGTTCTCTGTCGCCGTGGGCAGACTGGTTGAGGTTCATAAAATCCATGTCTATTTCATTCCACGGTATCTCGCGGTTGAATTGTGTGTGGAAATGCAGATACGGTTTCTTAAAATCCTTAAGACCGTTGATCCACATTTTTGATGGACTGAAGGTGTGCATCCAGGTGATCACACCTGCACATTTTTCATCATAGTCTGCATCTTTGAACAGCTTTGTTATCTCAGCAGGTGTCTTGACAATGTCCTTGAGAACTATCCTGCACGGCATTATACCTGAGCTGTTAAGTCCCTCGGCAATTTTTGCCGAATCTGCTGCCACCTGTTCCAATGTCTCCGGTCCATAAAGGTGCTGTGAGCCTGTAACGAACCAGAATTCAAAATCTCTCATTTTCCTCATAGGAAACTCCTCCTTCTAAATTGACAGCGTAACATTCGCTGTATATATTTATTATAAACGAAAATGTCCGCATTTGCAATACATTATTTATTTATATATGAAATATTTTGTATAGGAAACGCTGCTACGGACTTATACGTTCGCTTATGTGTAAATACTGCGTTTTGCAATGTATAAATCATGGTCCTATTGAAGAAATATTTTTGTTAAAACTGTTGAAATAATAAGAGAGATGTGTTATAACCCGAGTTTGACACTTCCAAAAAAAGAAAGAACAGAAAACAAGCTCAAAAAATCTCGATTTTATGCGGATTT
>CALXSS010000054.1 GCA_944391225.1 uncultured Clostridia bacterium | reverse complement strand
GAAAAAATACATATTCAGCATGTTTTTGTCACGCATAATACATTCGGATACATAAACTGTTTATACTTTTGTAAAGATTAAAGGCTTGATTTTTATAATTGTATTGTGTATAATATATCATAAGACAGAGATAAAGAAAGGATTTTATAATGAAATCAGCTTATATATTAGTCACCTGCGCCGCGCTGATAATTTTCTCCGGCATAAGCGTAAACGCCGACACCATAGAGACCAACAGCGTATACGAGCTTTCCGCTGTTCTCAGCTCAGCGAACACCGAGCTGAGCATACCGGAGATCAGCTACAGCATAGGCTCTGATCTTATGACAGTAAACGGCACACAAATACATATCGACGGGGTCGCCGAAGAAACCGCAGATGGAAAGATCATGGTACCCTCCTCCTCTCTTGGGCAGGCTGCCGCCGTAACAGGCTCGGCAATAATCACGCTTGAAGAGTCAGGCGGCATTACCGATCTCGACAGCGCGGCAGAATGTTATGGCTTCACTGCGGAGCGGACAGGAGATAAGATATATCTTTCATTTCCATTTCTAACTCAAAGACTGCTTGTGACAGCTCCCGTCGAGCCTGATACATACGGGGCAAGTGATGTGATAATAATGCCTGACGGCACTTATATACTTCTATACGCATCATATCAGGAAACAAAGTCTGCCTATGAAAGCCTGATCTCAGAAGGCGCAGACGTTACACCTGATGTTGTCATCACCATCGATTCAGATACAGCCGATCCAGATGATGATACCTCCGGACATATCGGCTGGGGCGCTGACTATATAAAGGCTGACTCATTTAATTCATTTCTGCTTGATAAATTCGGCAGCACAGACAATATGGAGGATATATATATCGCCGTAATAGACTCGGGGGTGGACTACAATCATCCATTCCTAAACGGTCGGATAGCTGTCGACAAGGGCTATGATATTTACAACGGCGACAGTGATCCAATGGATACACACAGCCACGGCACCCATGTTTCAGGTATTATATGCGATACAACGCTGGATAATGTTTCTGTAATACCATACAGAATAACCGATTCAAAAGGTAATTCCACGCTGACAAATCTTATTGCTGCACTGATCATGGCTACCAACAGCGATGCAGATGTTATAAATCTCAGTCTTGGCAGTGACGACAGTAATCAAAGTATAAAAGCGAAGCTTAAGCCTTATATAGACGCTGCCATTGACAAGGGTAAAATTGTTGTGGCAGCAGCGGGAAACAAAGCAACCGATGCAAACAATTCATGTCCGGCTAATATTGAGGAGCTTATTACCGTTAGTGCCTGTAACAGCAGCGGCGCATTCGGTTCATCTTACTCCAATTACGGAGAGCTTATAGATGTATGCGCGCCGGGCACTGATGTTAACAGCAGCGTTCTGAACGCTGGATATGGAACCAAGAGAGGCACCTCGATGGCGTGCCCCTATGTTTCATCAGTGTGTGCAATGCTAAAAACAATAGACCGCAGCATCAGTACAAGCGAGGCAGAGTATTATATCACCTCATCAGCTGCTGATGCGGGCGAGCCGGGCTTTGACATATATTTTGGAAACGGCATACTGAATGCTGAAAACCTGTTGGCATATTTCAAGCCGATCAAGCAGCGATTTGACGGAACAATATTTGACGGTGATTCGCTCCTCATATCTATCGACAACTCTGACGGAGCCATGCTTAACGGATGCGAGCTAATAATCACAAAACGCAGCTCAGGCACATTAGTTTCGATTGAAGCGTTCAGCCTTGCAATACCCAACAAAAATGCTTTAGTAGATTATCCGAATTTCAGCACAGATAATTGTGATGAGATCGAGCTTTATATTTTTAGCAGCTTTGACAGCCTTACGCCGCTGAGCCAGCGTTTCATCATCAGCGTTGAAGATCAGGAATTGGATATATGATATATTAGCAGTTACTCTCTGTTTATCTGCTCAGCTACTTGATCACCTGCCGCGTTGCGGTTAAATAATGAAATACAGTCTTCACAGACGCAATATGACACAAAAAGGAGAAACAATTATGAAAAGGATAGCACAATTTGAAAAAGTTAGCTTTGAACAATTCAAAAAGGATTGGCTTGCCGAATTTCCGGCAATATGTGATATAGAGGCAATATATGATGGGATAAAGCTGCCGCGCCGCGCCACAAAGGGCTCTGCCGGATATGATTTCTATGTTCCAGAGGCGTTCACACTAAGCCCCGGGGCAACAGTAAAGATCCCTACCGGAATAAGAGCGAGGATCGATGAGGGCTGGGTGCTTAAAATATATCCGCGCAGCGGACTGGGATTCAAATTCAGGCTTCAGCTCAACAACACAGTGGGAATAATCGACAGCGATTACTATAACAGCAGCAATGAAGGACATATAATGGTACGAATAACAAACGATACTAATGAGGAAAAGACAGTCGAGCTGCGCAAGGGCGATGGTTTTTGCCAGGGAATATTCGTTGAATACGGCATAACCTACGATGATAACGCTGACGGAATAAGAGACGGAGGCTTTGGCTCGACCACAGGTTAAAGGAGTGATATAATGGAAAAAGCATATTATACAGTAGCCAGAATAGAGGGTGAATATGCCTATCTTCACAGGACAGACAAGGAATGTGGCGAGGATCTTTTTATAGCGTTAGCGCTTTTGCCATACGGGATAGATATAGGCACAAAGCTGTGCTATGAATGCTTTGAATACAATGTGATCGAATGAATGACCTAAAAAAGCTGCTGCAAACCTGCCGGATTTGCGGCGGCTTTTTTTGTGTACATTTTGCGCATGACGCATCAATACTGATACACACCGCCAAACTCGTCTGTATATTACAGCCATGCAGCCGCATAAGCTCACAGCGCATGCAAATTCAAATATAACCATATGGTACCGCAGTACCTTTAAGCCTCACAGTTGCCTGCTGCTCATTATAAATTGCTGCAAAAAAAAGCCGGAGCAGGACTCAAATGAGCCCCGCTCCGGTCTTTTGTTTCAGCGAACTAATTAACTTGATTTATTATTTTACCTGCATGGTTATAGTATCACCGTTTACATCCTTAAGATTATAAACAGCATCGGTATTTACCTTCAGGTCAGCAAATGCTTCATTGCCGTCATTATACTGATCGTATATAGACTGTGCAACTATTTCTGCCATCTTCATTGCACCAAGATATGTTGAGTGAAGCAGGTCAGTAACATTAAAGTTACTTGCGCAATACTCGTTTCCTAACGGTTCAAGATATGCAAAGCTGAGCGCCGCAAGATCAATACTCTCTGCTCCCAGATCTTTTGCAGTACTGATAACATCACCGCTGTACTTCAATCCTGCCTTCCAGCCATCACCCTTAGCATGAGCGTTAGGTGATACGAATATTACTGTTATTCCCTTTTCTTCACAAGACTGATATACCTCAGTCATAGCCTGTATCATGTCTGCCTTTGTACCGTTCTTAGGATTAGCATCATTATATCCACACTCAAATATCAGACAATCACCAGACTCTGCCTGTGACAATACTGAAGGCATTTCATTTCTGAGCAGGCCGACTGCGAAATTTCCACTTTCTGCAAGATTGGTTACTATAACATCATCAGACATGAACTTATCCAGAACCTGTCCCCAACCTGTCTGTGTTGTTCCGGCATTAGGGATACCATCTCCATCATCGTCAGCAAAAGTACCATAATAGCTTGACACTAACGAATCACCAAGCACAAACAGATGTGTTTTTCTCGGAATGATAGTTGGATTCTGCTTAACTTCAACAAACTTGAGAACTGTACCGCCGTCATCTCTCTCATCCTTTGTGCCTGAGGAGCTTATTACAGCACTTCCGCCTACTACCTTTACTCCATAGGTAGTGCATGTTGAACCACTTGAAGCACGTCCTGTTCCGTTCTGATCCAGATTATTCATTATCTTGTCGCCGTTTACAAAAATATCCGATCTTTCACCGTTATTCTTTGTTACGGTAACGTCATAATATCCGTCTGCCAGAGGAATCTCTTTCGGATTAGTTCTTGCGTCGAATACATCATTATATGTGTATATCGGCGATACCTCATACTTTGAGGCACCTGTTGTATCTATAGTTACCTTACCGTCTGTTGACTTTGTTTCAGTCTGAGTATAGCTTCCATCGCTCTTAAGTACAGTCACAAGATATTTAGTATCAGTGCTGTAGTTAGCGATCTTTGAAACGTCTACTACCGTTTCATTTGAAGTTACATCTCCATTTTCACTAAACTTTCCTACAAATACTTCTTTTGTAATAGTCTTTGTTTTGCCAGGATTTCCGACTGTAACTGATACTGTAACATCACCTGCTGAATCAGCTGCTGATACGAGAACACCAGTTTCAGCATCTATCGATACCGGTGTACCGCTAAATCCTGATCCTGCCTCTACAGCAAATGTAACCGGCATATTTACAACATCATCATATTCGTCGATTATATTCTCTGCGCTGTATTCTGCAGTATCTCCCGCATTTACTGCAGCAGGACCGTCAATATCAAACGACTTGACAGAGGCAAAATCTCTTACCGTTACTTCTTTTTCAGCAAACTTAGTTTCATTTATATCGCTGCTGTACTTAACTACAACTACAGTTCCTGTTGCTACGCTGTCCTGAACCTTAAGCAAGCCGCTCTGATCTATAGTTACACCGTTTATCGGTGCTCCGTCTGCATCCGATACGCTCCATGTAAAGGTCTCATTTTCCTCCCTGGAGAAGATATTGCCCTCGAACTGTCTTGCAGCCTCCATACCGGAAACCTTTGAAATATAATCATTTCCAATTATCTCTACTTCAGCTATGTCAGAATCAGATATGATTATATCCTTTATAGCAAGAAGTCTATCGTCCGGAGCTCCTTTTCCGCCGTACAGCTCTATCTTTGAAATACTTCCGATATTAGTTCCAAGCTCTAATCTTTGTGTTTCGCCATTAGCATGGGACAATACAGCTGTTGTCTTTCCTTCAACATCTGTTGACAGCACAATAATCTCTTCTTCAAAGGTGCTGCTTGCTCCCTGCTCACCAAATACAACTGATGCACCATCATTATTATATGCTGTTACAGCGCCTTTGTACTCAACTCTGAACAATGTGCCGCTGTCACTCAATATTCTGAGTTCACGGTCCTGTGAAACTATCGTTTTAACTGTCCATGCTGTGCTGTATGAGATCTTCTTAGCACTTCCCGGAGTGAGTTCAACCGCTTCAGGCAGAACAATTGTAAACGATCCTGCAGCAACAGCAGTCGCAGGCCATACTATATAATTACCGTCTGCAACATTTGCTATTCTTGCATCACCGTAGCTGCACTGATCAACACCCGGCTCGTAGAAATCATAACCGTATGCTTTCACAGTCTTTTCAGAAGTTTTTCCGTTATTTGAAGTTACAGTTATCTTGAACTCTGCTGTCTGTGCTGTGCCGAAGTTTGCATTTACTTTCATGCCATCAACAGCAGCGTATGAGTTGTTAGTTGTAAGTGTATACTGAGCTTCGCCTGTATAATCAGCTCCATACTGATCCTTTGGATTTACTACTGAATATTCACCGGACATTCCGTCTTTGATAACACTCGGTCCAGCTATATCAAAGGTTTCAAGAGATGCTGTATCATTGATATGCAGTCTTGCCTCAGCATATACTGACGGGTCTGTTTCTGATGTAGCTACTATAACAACATCTGTTCCGTTATAATCTGCTATAGCAATTTCATCTGTAACAGTAACTATTCCATCCTGTGAAATAGAAACTCCTGCCGGGCTGTCCTTAACTGTCCAAACCACTTTTTCGCCGCTCATAACAGCATCTGTCTGGTCGTAAACAACAGCTGTATATGGATTTACACTTGTTGTAGTTTTTCCGGTATTCGGCTTGTATACAGTTCCGTCTCCACCTTTGATTTCAAGCCTTGTTACCTCTGGATCTCCTGCATATTCAAGCACTACCGATACATTGGTTTCTGCATCATTTACCGTTACATCAACGCTCTTACTCATGTGCGCTGCTGCTGTTACATTTGCAGAAAATGTTCCTGACGGAAGCGCAAGCACTGCTTCGCCCATAGAGTTTGTTGTTGCAGTATAAGGCGAAAGCTCAATTGTAGCGCCGTTTACAGGCTGCCCGTCCTTACCGCTTGTTACCTTAAATGTAGCGGGATATGTGATTCCTGTTTTAATTTCTACATTATCTATATTCATCGGTGCTAACGATGAAAAGTTTGTCGCAGCAAATGCAGCAAGATTATCTGATGCTATCTGTGTTTTCTCAATTGTTGCTACAGTTCCTGTCTGAGAATCAATTGTGCCGCTCAAAGTTTTGTTTACAAAGTCAAGCTCAAGCTTTACAGTGTACCAATCATTAACAGAATCTATCTGCTTGAGCGAGGCTGCTGTTTTCGATACTCTTTCTCCTATAGCATAGCTTACACCTACAGGGAAATCAGCAGGTCTGTTTGAAGCTCCTGCAATACAGAAAATAATATTTCCATCCGAATCCCACAGCTCGAACGCTGACTGTCTGCCGCTGCCTGATGTCAGATCCACATCTGTTTTCCAGTCAAAGCTTACGTCCAAAACAGCCGATTCCACAACTGAGCTGTCAAGCTCCTTCTTATCAGTAGTTGCACTGCCATTCTTTGTCGCAAGCTGCAAATATTTATCATCTGTACCAGCAATAGATACTCCTGTAGCTGAGGTGAATCCCCATGTATCGCTGACACCTGTGAAATCCTCTGACAAAAGCACTGTACCCGATGGCACTATAGTAGGAGTTTCAGGTTCTTCGTCATTATATTTTGCAGCTGTCTGTGCGTCGGCAAGAGGTTTCATATCTGTAAGATTATTCCACAGCATAACCTTTGTGCCTTCGTCCGCTGCGATCTCAACTTCTGTCTGACCCGCTTTCAGCTCTACAGTTTCAAAATCAACAGAGTCAAGAACTCCATTATTATATACAGCTTTTACTGCAACTGCCGTTGTATCTGTCTCCGGAGCAGTTATAGTAAACACTGCGCCTTCTTTTTCAACAGCACTCGGTGGTTCTGTTGTTGCAGGCTCTGTTGTCTCCGGCGGCTCTGTTGTTGCAGGCTCTGTTGCTTCCGGTGGCTCTGTTGTTGCAGGCTCTGTTGTCTCCGGCGGCTCTGTTGTTGCAGGCTCTGTTGTCTCCGGCGGCTCTGTTGTTGCAGGCTCTGTCGTTGCCGGCTCTGTTGTTGCCGGTTCTGTTGCTTCCGGCGGCTCTGTTGTTGCAGGCTCTGTTGCTTCCGGTGGCTCTGTTGCCTCCGGCGGCTCTGTCGTTGCCGGTTCTGTCGGTGCAGGCGTGGTTGCCTCTGTTTCAACATCTGTTACTAATATATTATCTAAAGAAGCAAATATCAACTTATTATTTACCTGCCTAATACCGTAAATATTATTAGTTGTTCCTTCAGAAAGGGTCATTTCAACCGGCTCATAATCCCCAACCGTAGCCTTTACCTTTCCATCTGCTATTTCAGCTGTAATATGCACAACATCTGCACTTATATCTTCAGTTGTTATAACCTCTGTTGAATCTCCAGCTTTCACAGCAATTCCTATATTTTTCGGAGTCGCATCAAAACGAGGCTCTATACCAAAAATAACATTGCCATTGTCATCAACAAAGCTTACGCTGTTAGACCAGTATGTATCAGTTGCCTTTGCCTGTGACATCGTCAATCCGCTTAAATCAAATTCAATTTTATATGAACCGTCTGTTGAAACATTCGGCGTAAAACTAAGCTGACCTTCACGAGATCCATTTCCTGTTGAGAAAAACTGCATAGCTTTTCCCATATATCGAACGGAATCACCATTTCCTCCAACATAATTATACATTGTCGTCTTTTCAGCAATACCTATGTCTTCAAAATCCTCAGTAAACAAAACATTGCTGTCTACCGGAGAAATATACTGAGATACTTCAGTATCCTCATTTCCTACAGTCAAGTTACCTTCATATGGTGTGTATCCTGACTTTTCTATTTTATAGCTTATTTCATCATTTTCTCTCAAACCAGACATCGAATAATTGCCTGAGCCGTCCGCATAAACAGTCTCACTATCATTAATTGTTATCTTTGCATATGCATTTGTTTTGAAATTAACATTGTGTAAAACTTCTTCTGCTAAAGTAATATCTATTTTGGGCTGTAATTCAGCTGATGACCCAACTGAATTGATGTTTACTCCGCGGTTTGAATTTGACACAGCCAAAGAAATCTTTTCTGTTCCCGCAGGAAGTGTTTTGATGTAATCAGTAATATCCACTGTCAGCGTACCACTGTAGTTTGCAGCTATCCCTGCGAAGTCAGCTATTTTTGTAACTCCTCCGATCGCTCCTTCAGCATTAATAGTAATATTGTTTCCTACTCCTGTTCCAAACGAATCAGGTGTATTATATAGATCATCGATCGTAAGCTGTGTAACATCATAATCGCTGTTACCAGTTGCATAGATACTCAGCGTTGAAGATTTCTCAGTATTCGTATTTGTTGCATTCAGAGTAACAATTGCTGATTTTGTCTTACTGAAATCAGCATCTGCTGTATCAACCGAAAATTGGAAAACCGCCGTACTTAACCAGTCGGATTTCTCCAACGAATTTGCAAACTCTACATCTCCATCATAAGTATATACTGCCTGATTTTCTGCATCACGCGACATTATCTTAAATGTAGCGCTATGTACCAAACTTGTAGTTATTGTCTCCTCCGCACTCGCCGGTATGACCAATGCAGAAAACGCAGATGCCGCAATTGCCGTGGAGGTCAACAGCGACAAAAATCTTTTGGTTTTTTTCATATTGATCTTCCTCTCTCTCCTTTAGAATTTATTTTGAATAGTCTGCTCCGGGCAGAATACTCCTTATTAAACCATATTATATAATATTTTTTTCAAATTTACAACCTAAAAAAACAGTGGAATTTTTACTGATTTTTGAACAAATTTCATATAATTATCCGCTGTGTTACTATACATTTTTTACATAAATCACATATTTACAGCACCAATATCCGAAAAAAATAACGGAGCGCATATGCGCTCCGCACGTTATCAATAATAAAAGCTCACTGTTTTTCCTTTAAACACCCTGCATGGCATAAATGGGTGCTGCGCGCCATCTGCATTTTCTCTGAACAGTGTAAAAGCATCATTCATACAGTCCTCTACAGCGCTCGCCGCCAGAGGCAGTTCTCCGTGGCTTGGAAGTATGATATTTATATCTTTTGTATATCCCGAAAGCTTTTTGAGAGAACTGAGATATTTTTCAGGATCGCGTTCTTTTCCAAACATAAACACAGCTCCGTTCCTCTGGACTGTGTCGCCGGATATAAGCAGTCCCTTTTCTTTATCAAAAAAAGCTATGCTGCCGTTTGTGTGACCCGGTATCTCTATCACCTCAAAGCAGAAACTACCGACAGACACCTTATCCCCCTCATTTACAGGTATAGTTCGGATCCTGCTACATATCATATGTATGTCGGCTTGATGCACATGACATTCTCCGAACTGTTCCAGTCCACCGGCATGATCGATATCTCCATGAGTAAGATACACCTCCGTCGGATCAGCGCTTATTTTCTTTACCTCATCATAAACACCATTCCGCGTCACACCTGTATCAATAAGAATATTTCTACCTTCACCTGTTATAAGGAATGCTCTTACAAAAAGATCTTCTCCATCAGATATCATATAGATACTATCAGTTATTTTTTCCGTAACGCTCATTTCACAGCCTCCTCACTTATTTCAGCGTCCAGCCAAAATCATTATGATATATCATCAGTCTTGTCATGCCTCCGTCTATGCACAGATTTTCACCCGTGATAAATCCTGCTTCATCTGAGCAGAGAAACAGGACAGCGTTGGCAATATCAGAAGGAGTTCCCACTCTGCCTGCCGGGTGCTGATACTCATCCGCTCCCGAATACTCTGCATCGCCAGTTTCTATCCAGCCGGGAGATATTGAATTCACTCTTACCCTGCCCGCAAAACTGACCGCCATAGCATGCGTAAGCGCTGATATGCCTCCCTTTGCCGCTGTATAGCTCTACGTCTGCGGCTGGCTCATTCTGTCACGCGATGACGATATATTCACTATTGCGCCGCCCTTTGCAAAATGATCCTTGAACAGCTTTGACATATAAAACGGAGCTGTAACTCCAACCCTCAGCGCATATTCAAAATCATTATAGCTACATTCATCTATCCCGCGCATGAGCGGCGGCGCATTATTGATAAGATAATCCACACGTCCATACTGCTTTATTACCTTATCGCAGAATCGTTCTATTACTTATCTGTTACCGATATCTCCTGTAAAATAGTCATTCGGCACAATATCTACAACGCATACCTCTGCCCCTTGAGACTTGAACATATCACATATACACCTGCCGATCCCGCTCGCCCCTCCGGTTATCACCGCGACCTTATTCCTAAATCTGTTTTCCACGACACCACTCCCTCTATCGTCTCTTGCTCCAGCTATATACAAATATTTCTTTTTCTATTAGATATTATAACATACTATTTTCTACATTACAAGCACATTATTTTCAGGCATCAATTATTCTCATACACTGCTGTTTAAGCTTGAAAAAAAACAAACGACCTGAGCATCATATCAGAGTCGTTCGTTATTTTTGTATATACAGTAAGGTAGTAAAGGCTTATCCCGCTCAATCAAACGGAGAGATCATTTTCAGATTCCCCAGATTTTTCTTTACCGCTGCTAAATAACCAATTTTTTAAGTTGAATTATTTATATATTAAGCTTAAAGTTCTTTCCTATTCATCAGCGTACCGCCTGCTATAGAAAATAAAGCAATATATGTGATACATATTATTACATATGGCAAATATCCGCTCTCTATCATCTGCTGTGGTGAGTTAGATCTCATACCGTATGCCATAAGAGAATACGGCCATATATGCCCGAGATTCTTAGCAAGAAATACAAGTCCCGATATTCCTCCGGCAAGAGATATCCCTATAGGAAGTGCAAAACTCTTTATAAACATGGATATAATAAGCTGCACAGACGCCATTACCATACCGCCTAAGCTTCCGAACAGACACCATATCATAATATCCTTAAACGGTAATGCGGCAGTCATGCCAATGATTTTACCTGATATAACCAATAACACCCCGATCCATATCTCACTAATTAGAATCATGAATGTGGCAGTAATGAGTTTTGCCAAAAATATTTCGCTTTTAGGTACAGGCATAGTAAGCGTCTTGTTCCAATTATGGTTACTCTGCTCTAAGCGCATTATATAGGCACAATATATGCCAATAATGATCGGCAAAAAGAAATAGCTGGTAAAAATAGTGTGCTGTGTCCAAAGGCTGTACCATTCACTGTCGAGTATCTCTATATTTCCAAGATAATTGATCGTCCCCAATACAGCAGGGACTATCGGCATAAGTATAAACGCGATCCATACAGGCGAGCGTTTTAATTTCATTCGCTCCGCCCTTATCAATCTTAATAACATTTCTTAAGTCTCCTTTCTGCAAAACAGATATTTACCAAGTGCATAAAAAAGTATAATATATACCGCGATGATAACATACACGGCTGGATCAACGGACATGATCTTAAGATAAGCATTTGCATATCTCTCCTCTGAGGTCCAGCCGTAAAGCCCCATAAACTGCAAGGCTCCGTAAAATCCCCATGGTATCAGTTGTCTTAAAAGCGGAAGCTGCGGCAAAAACATAGAAAATACCCCGATAAATGTTCCGATAGCCCCAGTAAAAAATGATACTGCCTGATTTTTAAACAGCATGGAAATCCCGTGCTGAAGAATATACAAAACTGCTGTTGCGGCAGCGGTACAGGCAAGATACCGAAGGTACAGTTCCATAGGCGGCTCTCCGTAAAACCTTATTATTTTTCCGAATACAAGAAGCACCGACCAGTATATCAAAACAGACAAAAGCGTCATGCTAAGTCCTGTCATCAGTTTTGCGTCATATATCCTGCCTCTTTTTTCGAGGGTAAAAAGCTGTTTATAAGACGATGCCTTATGTTCCGTATCGGCAAGCCGTGATGAAATGACAAGACAGGCTATCGGAAAAAATATACCGTTTGCCAGCGGCAGCTGATAAAGCATCATGCACCATCCGTTTTTTTGTATAAACTCACCGGAATAATCACCATAGAGCGAGAAAACCAATCCGGCGGCAGTTATGGCAAGCAGTGTAAGAAAAATATATTTGTGCCGCATTTTAAGAAGTTCACATCTTAAAAGCTTTATCATAGGCTCACGTCCTTTCCTGTGAGATCAAGAAATATTTCTTCTAATGACTTATTTCTATCTATCTCGTGAAGACGGCTAAGCTCACCTTGATACTTCATTCTGCCTGCGGCAATAATTCCTATATCATCCGCCATCTGGTCAATTTCCGATAAAATGTGGCTGGATACAATAACAGTCATACCATATTCTTTTGGGAGCGAGCATATCAAGTCACGCATCTCCTGTATTCCAGCTGGATCAAGACCATTTGTAGGCTCATCTAAAATCAAAAGCTTTGGAAACGATAAAAGTGCGGATGCAAGTCCCAATCGCTGTTTCATACCCAATGAATACGCCGAAGTTTTTTTCTTTCCCTGCCTGTCGAGGCGGACAATTTTTAATACCTCATCTATATTTTTCTCCGGCACGCCGAGTATTGTCTGATATATCTTTAGGTTTTCACGCGCGGTCAAATGTCCGTAATAGGACGGAGACTCGATTAGAGAGCCTGTAGACCGCAATATTTCAAGCCGATTTTTCGACGTCAGTCTTTTCCCGAAAATTGTGATCTCTCCGTCTGTCGGCCGAACAAGCCCTAACAGCATTTTAAGCGTTGTTGACTTGCCAGCTCCGTTCGGTCCGAGAAAACCATATATCCGTCCCTCTTTGACATTCATATTCAAGTGTGACACACACTCTATTCCTCCGTATTCCTTTGTAAGCATAGTTGTTGTAACTGTTTCTTTCAATGAAATGCACTTCCTTTCAAAATTGTTATCTATTCTCCGACTTCATTTTGATTGTACAACATCAACCTGTTTTTAAGCTTAAACTAACCTTAAGTTAACCTTAAATTTTTATAAGCTCTTTAATAATAATATCTTTTGTGGTAAAATACTCTCAGGAGGAATTCTTATGGACGAATTACTTAATAAAAAAATACTCATCGTAGATGATGAAACAGAATTGCTTCGAATGACTGAGGATATTCTCTTTTCCGAAGGATTTTTTAATATATGCACCGCAGAAAATTGTAAAAAGGCGATTTCTATCGCCAAAGCTCAAACCATATCGCTTTTTATTCTTGATGTCAACCTCCCCGATGGGAACGGGTTTATGCTTTATAATGAGCTGCGCAAAATTTCAAATGCGCCGGTTATTTTTCTGACAGCACGCGGCGAGCCGGACGATAAGATACACGGACTTGGACTTGGCGCTGATGATTATGTAACAAAGCCTTTTTTGCCCAAAGAGCTTGTACTTCGCATCCGCGCACTTTTAAGACGCGCTTATCCGCAGAGTGAAACAGAAACTAAATTTTTGATCGGCGCGAAAACGGTTGACATTACGAATGCACAAGTAGTATGCGGCAGCATTGTCACACCGCTCACCGCCAAAGAAGTGATTCTGATAAAAAAGCTGTGGGAAAATAAAAACAGGATCGTTACAAACGATGCGCTTTGTTTTGCAGCATGGGGTGAGGATTATTACGGCCATGAAAACAGTCTGATGGTTCATATACGGCATTTACGTGAAAAAATAGAAGTTGCGCCATCATCTCCGAAAAATATTATTACAGTAAAAGGACTTGGTTACAAGCTGGTGATAAACAATGAATAAAACTGCTATTAAAATATTTATACTGTTTTCTGTAACAGCAGGTGTTATTGCAACCATACTTATGATTATAAACTTTTTAGGCTTTGCCTTGGTAGGCAGCGATATGTCGCCAATAGCAGGCGGTCAGACAGAGCTTCTTAACCAAATCAGCAAGCAGCTTGATTCAGGGGAAAATACTGTAGACCTTCCGGATGGGTACTGGTGTATGCTGATAGACGAGGGTGGCAATATGGTATGGGAACAGAATAAACCGTCAGAAATACAGGACAAATACACCATAAACGATATTGCGCGTATGTCCAGATGGTTTCTAAATGACTATCCTGTTTATACAAGGATTGAAGATTATGGGCTGATCGTTATGGGAAAGCCCAAAAATTCCGTCGGCAAGTATGAAATGGAATATTCTATGAGCTGGTTTGACAGTCTCCCGCAAAGGCTTATATATGTTCTTCTTTTTAATCTTTTTCTTGCGGCGGTGATTGCCTGCATATTTGGTATAAACCTTTACCGCAGGATATCAGAACTTACGAAAAGCATCAGTAACCTTCGCGTGGAAAAACCCGTAAAGCTAAAAGAGCGAGGTATATTTAAAGATACTTACCGAAACATCAATATCACATCATCAGCGATAGAGCGTAAAAATACAGCTCTAAATATTCGTGACCAGGCAAGACAAAATTGGATCTCAGGGATCTCACACGATATCAGGACTCCGTTGTCGGTCATTACAGGCTATGCAGAAACACTCGCTGAAAATGCTGAGCTTTCAGAAAATAACCGGCAGAAAGCATCGGTGATCGTATCAAGCAGTATGAAAATCAAAAAGCTTATTGAGGATCTGAATCTTATCTCGTCTATGGAGTATGATATGCAGCCTTCAAAGAAACAGCCTGTAAGAATCTGCCGGCTAATCCGCAAGGTTACAGCAGAAATCATCAATAACGGACTCGCTGAAACTTTTTCTATTGAACTTGATTTAAAATCAGAAGGTACAACAATTTCAGGTGATGAAAACCTCCTTGAACGGGCGTTGTTTAACATTATAAATAACGCTGTTACACACAATAAGGAGGGCTGCACAATAACTATTACAGAACAGGAGCGAAACGGCTGTGTTATTATTGAAATCCGCGACAACGGCGCCGGCGTTCCCGACAGCGTTATAGAAAATATCAAGACCATACCCAAAACAACACATGGTATAGGGCTTCCGATGGCATATCGCATTGTATCAGTCCACGGCGGAACCTTTGAAGCGTATAACGATCATGGTTTTTGCGTTATAATGACGTTTCCCATAAATTGATCATTACAAAAACGGTTAATATGAATCGTATGTTCGCTCATATTAACCGATCTCATATTTATATGTTTACAAAAGATGACAGCAAAAGAGAGGACAAATGTTTTATTGTTTGCTATACTTATTTGTATGGAGGATTCATATATGGAATGGCTGAATAAACTAAGCTTAGCAATTGATTATATCGAGAGCAATTTACAAAACGACATATCCTATGACGAAGCCGCACGGCGCGCATGCTGTTCAACATTTTATTTTCAGCGCTTGTTCTCTTATATCACAGGAATTTCTCTTTCCGAATATATAAAGCGCAGACGAATGACACAGGCAGGATTTGAGCTTCAAAGAACAGACGCCAAAGTAATAGACATTGCCTTGAAATATGGATACACATCACCTACAGCGTTTAACAGAGCGTTCCGAAGTGTTCATGATATCACGCCAAATGATGCAAAAAAGGCCGGCAATACGCTTAACTCATACCCGCCGCTGCACTTTTCAGTTAAAGTGACAGGCGAAACCGCAATGTCATATCATATTGAAAAAAAGCCCCCTATGCGCATTGTAGGTGTACGTACACCATTGTCTGATAGTATGGATAAAAACCAGCAGACTGTGCCTTTATTTTGGGAAACCACATTAAACAATGGTAATTTTTCTAAGATATGCAAACTTTCAAATCAAGCTCCTCAAGGAATACTTGGGGTAAGCGTATATCAATCGCAACAGCAATTCTTTTATTATATTGCTGTTGCTACTGATATGCCTGTCTCTTCCGGTATGTTTGAATATGAAATACCTGAGTCCAATTGGGTAATCTTTAAAAATAACGGTGATTTTAGGGACGATGTAAAAAAAGTATTCAGAAGATTTTTTACTGAGTGGCTCCCGTTTTCAGGATATGAGTATGCGGGACTGCCGGATATAGAAGTTTATCCAATATATGAAAATATTCCGGCAAACGGTTATTCTGAAGTATGGATCGCCATAAAAAGAGATTAGGAGAAAAAATAATGTATCATTTAAGACTAAAAGGCGACCACTATCAAATGGGAGTTAAGCGCGGATTGATTTTCAAACGGAATAATGTTTTATTTCCGTTACATCTTGATAATTTCCAGCTTGAGCACGGAATGAAAAGCGAAAAAATATTAAATACATTTTTTCCTGAAGTATGTGATGAAATAAGAGGCGTAAGCGATACAATAGAAGTTGACTACACAGAGTTTGCTTCCTGGATGCTGTGCATGGGCTGTTGTATGTATAATTTAGATGAGAATATCCCTGCCGAGATAAGAGGGTGTACCGCTTTTGCTTATTCTAAAAACGGACGTGTCATCTATGGACGAAACAACGATTTACCGCCGTATTTAAAAAACGGTTCCAAAAGTGAAATATATGCTCCTATAAACGGCAATAGATTTAATATTACAACTTCCTCTTTTATAAATGGTGAAGAAGGACTCAACGAACATGGATTAGCTGTTGCTATGACATTTGTTATGACAGACCTTAAACAAATCAAGCCAGGATTTAATTCATGTTTTATTGTAAGGTATCTGCTTGAAAAGGCTGATTGTGTCAAAACTGCAATTTCTTTGCTTGATGAGCTTCCGATAGCCTCTAACTGTAATATTCTGCTTGCTGATAAAACAGGCGAAATGGTTGTTGCTGAGTGTACTCCATTTACAAAAAGACTCCGCAAACCAATATATTTTGACAATGATCATATCGTATGTGCTGTAAACAGTTTTACATCTTGCGAAATGAAACAATATGACGCTGCAAACGGTGACGATTACGATTCAGAAAAAAGGCATCAAACCGTTATAGACAATTTTCAAAGCCGCATAAAAGATGATGTAATCGAAACTACTCAGCAGCTCTTAAAAGGGGAATACGGATTTATATGTCAGTATGACTATGATCCAAATTTTGAAACTGTATGGAGTTCGGTATTTGATTTGGGAAGTCTAATGATTTTTAGAGCTGAGGGAGATCCCCGCAGGAACAGGTTTATTACAGATACAAGATTACACGATATTGTTATTAAAGGTTAAAGATGTTTTTACTTAAAAAAGC
>CALXSS010000053.1 GCA_944391225.1 uncultured Clostridia bacterium | reverse complement strand
AGAGTTGAAGGACAAACTATCAGTGATGATCTTGAAATGATCTGCAACAAAGAAGATCTAACTATTGAAATCAAAGATAAGGAAACTCCTAACTTCTCCGGCAAAGTAACAAACGTAGTTGCTGCAACAGGAACAGGTGATTACAGTAACACGTTTGCCACAGCATTTGAAACCCAAATTTCAAATTCCGGCGGAGAAGGTACGATCAGTGAAATAACATGGAAAATAACTTCAAAAAATGGTGTAAAAAAATCGACAACACATAAGCCAACAGATTTGACTATTGGTAAAAATTCGGCTGCAAGCATCGTTTTAATAGTTAATGGTCTGTACGAAACTCAAAACAACACCGCTGTTGTAATCAAATAAAAATGGGAGGTAATAACAATGAAAAAAAATTACAATGAACCTATTTTGAAAATAGAAAACTTTTCAAATGAAAATATAGTTACAGCAAGCGGAGACTTGACTGCAGAAAATCTTTTGAATAGCCGGTATGAAAAATCCAGAACTTTCAGCTCGGATTGGGATAGTATGGTTGTTTTCTGATATAACTATATAGTCAAAATAAGGCTGGTGCAAAACTCATATAACTTGCACCAGCCTTTTATTGATCAAAAAATATTTATATATATTTGTTTAGTTAATATTATCGTTTGCATTAACTAAATATTATTATTGCGATCATTCAGAAAGCATATATCCGCCCACAGGTCTGATCGAAAGGACATGGCACATTCCCTCGCCGAGGACTGACTCTATGCGGGATTTAAACTCGTCAAGCATATCGTTTGGAACAAACGCCTGCACAGTGCCGGCAAAGCCTCCGCCATGAACTCTGTAAGCGCCGCGGTCGCCGAGAATATCATCGCAGAGCGCGAGAGTGAGCGCGACTGCCTGCTGTGTTGGCAGACTCGGCGCAAATACGTTCTGCAGATACATGAATGAGGATCTTCCCGACTCCTTTATGACCTTTAAGAAACCGTCAAAATCGCCCTTTTCGAGCAGCTCAGGCTCAAGACATGCGCGCTTTGTGTCGCGGAAATAGTGAAATGCTCTTAATACGGCTCTGTCGTTCGATATGGCTTTGCGGATATTGCTCATCTCTTTCATGAACTCGTTTTCGTCCACCTCGCGCAGATATTCCTTTCCAAAATATCCGGCAACAAGCTTCATATCAGCAGGGATAGCAGCGTACTCATTGGTAAGCTCAGCATGATCGGCGCCGGAATCAATAATGCAAAGAGAATGATCGTACTTTGACAGATCAAATTCAACCTTTCGCACCACAGGCTTTTCAGTGCTCTTGAAATCTATTGCGACAACAGAGCCTACAGATGATGCCATCTGATCCATAAGACCGCTTGGCTTGCCGTAAAATACATTTTCAGCATACTGGCCTATCTTTGCGATCTCTACAGCATCCACCTCACCGTTTGCGCAGAGACTGTTTACTATAGTGCCGACAAGCACCTCAAAAGCTGCCGATGAAGAAAGTCCCGAGCCCTTGAGCACGTTCGATTCGGTGTAGGCGTTAAAGCCTTTCAGCTCATATCCCATATCCCTGAATTTGCGGAGCACTCCGCGGATAAGCGCGATAGCCTTGTCGAACTGCGCCTCGTTTATTTCAAGATCAGCAAGATCTATCTCGTCCATGCGGTAGCCCTTTGATTTTATTCTGACCACATTCTCTCCGTTAAACGATACCGCAGCTATAACATCAAGATTAACGCTGCCCGCAAGCACACAGCCATGCTGATGATCTGTATGGTTTCCGCCTATCTCAGTTCTGCCCGGAGCTGAAAAAAGCGCCATCTCCTTCGCATCGCCAAAGGTCTGCGTGTAGCCGTTTATAACACGCAAATACCTTTCCGCATACTTCTTTGTATCTCCTGCGCACGCGTATATGTATGAAAGCTTTTCATCAAAGCCGCCGTTTTCAAGCTTTCTGACCAATTCTTCTTTTCTCTGCATTAGATAACCTCCCCTGCCTTATCTGTTATAAAAAACGGCTGTACAGAGCTTTGTCCGCACAGCCGCATTGTGCCTATTATTCTACCTTAAGAAAATCGCTTACAGTATTCTGCATCTGATCCTTTTCAACAACAGTGTCAAAAATAGGCGTGCGATCCTTAAGCTCGGAAAGTGACTGCGGTACCTTGAGACTGCTCTTCTTTTCAAGCATTTCAAGCAGCTCAAATTCATCCTTGCCTGCTACAGCGTTGTAATCCTCAAGAGCTATAAGCACGCTCTGGTTGAATTTGAACGGACTTGCAGTCGATGCTATAACGGTTTTTGTAGTATCACCCGTTCTTGCGGTATACTTGTCATACACGCACTTTCCCACAGCGGTATGAGTATCCATTGTATAGCCGCTCTCATCAAACGTTTTGCGAATTGCTGCCATTGTCTCCTTATCATCGCAGAAGTCAGCGTCAAACAGCTCCTGCATCTTAGCCTTGATGTCAGATGGTATCTCATATTCGCCCTCTGCTGAAAGCTTTGTCATGAGCTCTGTTACTATCTTATCATCACAGCCTGAAAGATCATAGAGGAATCTTTCAAGATTTGAAGAAATAAGTATATCCATTGACGGTGATATGGTCGTATGGAAGCGTCTGTTTTTGTTGTAAACGCCAGTTTTTATGAAGTCTGTGAGTACATTGTTCTCGTTTGACGCGCAGATAAACTTCTTTACCGGAAGTCCCATCTTTCTTGCGTAATAAGAAGCGAGTATGTTTCCGAAATTACCTGTTGGTACTACAACATTGATTTCGTCACCCGCCTTGATCTCTTTCGACGCGAGAAGATCGGCATACGCTGAGAAATAGTATACGATCTGCGGTACAAGACGTCCCCAGTTGATAGAGTTTGCACTTGAAAGCTTGAATCCGTTTCTTGCAAGCAAAGTTTTATACTCGTTATCCGTAAATATCTTCTTAACTCCATTCTGAGCATCGTCAAAATTGCCCTTTACTGCCGCTACAGACACATTGTTTCCGCGCTGCGTTACCATTTGCAGCTTCTGTATCTCACTTACTCCGTTATCGGGATAGAATACTATTATCCTTGTTCCGTTTACGTCCTTGAAGCCCTCAAGCGCGGCTTTGCCCGTGTCGCCCGAGGTGGCAACAAGTATGATTATTTCCTTATCCTCGTTCATCATCTTCATTGATGTTGTAAGGAAGTGCGGTAAAATCTGAAGCGCCATATCCTTAAAAGCGCATGTAGGACCGTGCCACAATTCAAGGAAATACACCCTGTCATTGAGCTTGTAAACAGGCGCGATCGCATCCGTGCCGAACTTCTCCTTTGTGTAAGCGTTCTCTATACACGCCTTAAGATCCTCCTCAGAGAAATCCGTTAGGAATTTGCTCAATACGAAATACGCTCTTTCATGATACGATTTTCCGGCAAGCTCCTCTATTTCCTCAAGGCTTACCTTAGGGAATTCCTCTGGCACGAACAAGCCGCCCTCTACCGAAAGTCCCTGCTCAATCGCATGCGCCGAGCTTACACTTATACTATTATCCCTTGTGCTATGATACTGCATTTTAACCTCCGAAAAAACGCGCAAAAGGGCTTAAGCCCTTTTGCGGTATTTATAATTTGTTTTTTAATTAAGCTAAACGCTTAACGTAGTCAGGTGCCTCGTCAGCGTCTATGCTGAGTGAAAGTACAAACATGATGTTGAACTTTGAGCTGATCTTATTAAGTCTTTCAAGGAAGCTCTCAAGTCCGTCGAGATCATCGCTCTTAACGATCTTGAACAGGCCGTCAACAAAGATATTTGTTATATCGTAGTTGCCGCTTATGATGCCGCAGATAAAGCCTTCAAACTCACTGTAGTTGACTATATCGAAATCGGTCGTATCTGTCATTCTGACATTTCTTGAAATGTCAAACATATTGCTTGCGGTATTGTTGGAAATAAATACTACATTTCCCTTGGCAACTGATGAAGCAGCATTTACCTGCTCGATAAGAGCCTTTGTTTTGCCTGTTCCCTTTTTACCGATAAGTAACTTAACCATTTTATTTTCCTCCATTTCTTTTCAGCGATCATAACAATGGCCGCGCCCGTTCCGCCTGAAAATCTATCTAAAAGCAAAATGCTCGGAATTTTGCGGTTTTCGCCGCCTATGTTTTACCGTAATACGCACCCTCAGGGTGCGGGAATTATATACTGCGTATAATACGCAGTTGAACCTGTTCCGCAAAACTTTGCGGAACAGGAATTTTTCTGTTATTCTATCCGCCTGCAAACCTCTACAGCCCTATAGACTGATCATTTTGCAAGTCTTGCCTCAAGCTCAGCCTGCATATCTGTATAGCCGGGCTTACCGAGAAGTGCGAACATGTTCTTCTTATACGCCTCAACTCCAGGCTGATTGAACGGATTTACTCCGAGAATGTAACCCGAGATACCACATGCCTTTTCAAAGAAGTATACGAGCTTACCAAAGTTGTAAGCGTCCAGCTTCGGGACCTTTACAACAAGATTAGGAACTCCGCCGTCTGTGTGAGCCAATGCTGTTCCCTGTGCCGCCTTGAGATTTACAAAATCAAGTGTCTTATCGGCAAGGAAGTTAAGTCCGTCAAGGTTATCATCATTAGCCTTGATAACTACATTCTTTCGCGGCTCGTCTACAAGTATAGCTGTCTCGAACAATATTCTCTGACCATCCTGTATATACTGTCCCATTGAGTGAAGATCGGTCGAGAAATCTGCCGCTGCCGGGAATATGCCTTTCTTATCCTTGCCCTCGCTCTCGCCGTAAAGCTGCTTCCACCACTCACTGAAATAGTGAAGCGCCGGCTCGAAGTTTATCATCATTTCGATATTCTTGCCTTTTCTCAAGAGACAGTTTCTTACAGCTGCATACTGGTAGCACATGTTCTCCGAAAGCTCCGGATTTGAGTATTCCTCTCTGCCTGCCGCTGCGCCCTGCATCATGGCGTCAATGTCTATTCCTGCAGCTGCTATTGGAAGAAGACCAACAGCTGTGAGAACGCTGAATCTGCCGCCTACATCGTCAGGTACAACAAAGGTCTCATAACCCTCAGCGTCAGCAAGGGTCTTGAGCGCGCCGCGAGCCTTGTCTGTTGTTGCATATATCCTACTCTTTGCACCTTCTTTTCCGTACTTGTTCTCAAGTATCTCCTTGAAAACTCTGAATGCTATAGCAGGCTCTGTTGTGGTTCCTGATTTTGATATAACGTTTACAGAAATATCCTTGCCCTCACAAGCCTCAATAAGCTCTGCAAGATAAGTCGAGCTTATGCTGTTTCCCGCATAAAATATCTGCGGACCGCCGCGCAGCTCCTTTGATGCGGCGTTGGCAAAGGAATGTGAAAGCATCTCTATAGCGGCTCTTGCACCGAGATATGATCCGCCGATACCGATCACCACAAGTATATCCGAATCCGATCTGATCTTGTCGGCAGCTGCTTTGATCCTTGCGAACTCCTCCTTATCATAATCAACGGGCAGATCTACCCAGCCAAGAAAATCATTTCCTGCTCCGGATTTGTTTGCTATCATATCATGAGCAGCCTTTACGAAAGGCGCCATTGCATTGACTTCCTCCTGCGATACAAAATCAGCAGCTTTGGAATAATCAAAAATTAAATCACTCATTGTCTTGTATACCTCCTGTTTTTCTTACGCTCAGACGTATAGTATATTTATATTTTACAACATTTCTATGAATAAATCAAGTTATTTTTGTAAAAAACTTTAGTATAAATTATAAATCTTACAAATCTGTATTTAACAAACATGATACTTGGTGTTTTTAACGAATTTTTGCTATATAATATGTGCATTTTCACCTATCCGCCGCATAAAAATACGATTTTTGCGTATGAAAAAACTTTACTTTTTCACGTTCATGTGTTATAATTCATATAGCGTTATCTGAAAGGATCATAACGGAACACGAAGGGAGTCTGGATATATGGCGGACAAAAAGGACAGCATAAAAATAATCGCGCAAAACAAAAAAGCGCGTCATGAATATTTTATACTCGAAACATATGAATGCGGGATAGAGCTTGCCGGAACAGAGGTCAAATCCATAAGGCAGGGCAAGGTCAATCTTGCCGATTCCTACGCCGGAATAAACAGGGGCGAGGTATGGATTAAGGGCATGAACATAAGTCCCTTTGAGCAGGGAAACATTTTTAACCGCGATCCCCTGCGCGAGCGCAGACTGCTGATGCACAAGCGCGAGATACTCAAGCTCTCGCAGCGGATAAAAGAGGACGGGCTTTCGCTTGTGCCGCTCAAGGTCTATTTGAAGGGATCTCTTGTAAAGGTGGAGCTTGCACTTGTAAAGGGCAAAAAGCTCTACGACAAGCGCGAATCCATAGCCCAGCGCGATGCAAAGCGGAATATGGACAGAGCTGTCAGAAACAGTATGAAATATTAAAAATACCGCCGGCATCACCGCCGGCGGTATTTTTATGGACAGTGCATGCAGTCTGCCGTCAAATGCGATGAGATAAGCTGCTGCAAAATTATTATTCGAACTTGCTAATTGCATATTCACTTATTATATAACCTCAGCTGCTTACAAACTCTGTCGGCCACATGCCTGTCTCGCGCTTGAACGTCTTTGAAAAATAATAGGATTCCTTAAATCCTACTATGTTGGCTACCTCCTTCACCATCATATCCGGATCATCTGTAAGCAGCTTCTTAGCTACCTTGATCCTGTATTTGGTAAGATATTCGCTCGGCGAAACTCCCTTTCTCAACTTGAATATACGGCTTATGTAGCTCGGAACAAACCCAAATTTCTTCGATAACAGCTCGTTTGTTATACTCATATTATAATTGTCCAGGTCTTTTTGTCGTGCATATTTATTCGCTCCTTATGCAAAATTTTTTTTGATTTTTTTATGTTTTACCTATTGACTTTTAATAGTTGGTCTTTCTTTATTGTTTATGTCTATATTTTATACTCAATCGCCTCATTTTTCAATGTAAAATATACAAACGCTGATGTAAAATTTTAAAAAAGTATGCAGTTTTTTTATTTTTTATGTTTTTACACAAAAAAAACATACCGTCCGCAAAGCGCGTTGAGCTTTGCGGACGGCATTAAAATACTGTATAAATTATTGTCGAACGTGCGAAACTGAACTTTAAATATACGCGCTTGCGCGCCGTGCGGTTTCATATTATAAACAGCTCCTCGATCCTTGATCAAAATTGATCAAGCTGTCGCCTTTATACTCTATATTTCCGCGATCACCTACAGAGCAGCTCTCATACATCGCCGCGCTCACATAAAAATCAAGCTTCCTTCCGCCGCTCATAAATGAGAGCACATACCGCCTTTCTGTGTGCGGTAATCTCTCCTTACCCATTACCTCTGTAACATATGTCTCTTTGTTTACCACCTCTGCCGCTGCCCTTACAGCCTTTGAAAATCTTCTTCTGTACAGCTTTAACGCAACCATGACCGCTATTACAAGCGCCGCTGCTCCAAACACAGCCGCAATGACATTACCTATCATATCTTCCTCCTCATTAGTATCAGTTGCTGTTTTTTATATCCTTCAGCTCACCATCGCCTATCTCAGCTATAGCCTTGATCTCCTCATCGCTCATACCTGCGGCTATCAGTTTAATGACCATCTTTTTTCTCATCTCTGACGCCCCCTGCTCTCTGCCTTGTTTTATACCCTGTCTTATTCCCTGTTTCATACCCTGCTTCATACCCTGCTTCATACCCTGCTGCCTGCCTCTTTCCTCGCCTATCCTGACAGCATTGCCTAAAGCGCTTCTCTCCTCTCTGAGTCTGTCCTCTCTCCATTCAGCGATAGCCCTGGTCTTTTCGTCCGCACTCATCTTTTTGATAGCAACTACTCCCTCCGCTATCCCAGGTACTCCTGTATTGGTAAGCATTTCAAGCTCCTCCTCACTTTCTGCATCTATGAGCTGCATCCACAGCTCCTTCCTGCTCTTGTTACTTTTGTTCTTATTTATTTTACGCAGTTCAAAGAAATGCAATGAGCATTTATCGGTCAGTATCCTGTTATGTTCAAGATCTGCCATGGTGTATTTTGAATAATAATCCGCTGTGTCAAACACTGAAAAGTTAACTATATTCACCGATATTGTCTGCATAAGCTCGGCATATTCCTCTCCGCTCTTGAGCTGATTTCCATATGTCTTTGCCCAGTAATACAATGTCCTTTCAGGAAAATCACCCCGGTCGCTGATCTGTACCTCCACGTTTACAAGACTGTTGTTCACCGTCAGTTTCAGATCAAGCCTTGAAAACTTTCCGTCAATATCTATCGGCGGTACCTCTGTATTCATTATCTCTATCTTGGTTATTTCATCAAACGGTATCTCAAGTATATCAGATATAAAGCATTTCAATATGTAGCCGTTGTCCTTATCGGTAAAAAGCTTTTTGAATATAATATCAAGCTTTGCCTTTACTATATTTCTTGCCATGCAACTCAGCTCCTTTCAGTATCTCTTGTTTCCTATTTGTATTTTATCATATAAGGCATAAAAATGCAATACAAATAAGAAGCTAATATATTAGTTTTAAGACAAAATTCATATAAATTGACTTTTCTGCCGTTCGTGAATAGGCATACTGCTCCAATTCTTGTTTTTTCGACAAAAACTCTTGACTATTTGAAAAAAACTTACTATAATAATATGTAGCCTGGTAAAGATAATATCACGGCTTATCGCTGAATATTATATAGGGAACAGGCGGCATATGCCGCTTTTATTCGGGGCAATGCACTGCCCTAAATGTAAGGAGGTTACAGCTTTGAGTAAGCTTCATATGGGAATAGACGTTGGCTCTACTACCGTAAAGGTGGTCGTGCTTGACGAAAACAACAAGCTGCTGTATTCGGAGTACAGACGGCATTATTCAGATATAAAGAGCACCGTGCTTGCACTTTTTGACGATGTTTCAAAAACGCTCGGCAAGTCGAAATTCACGGTCGTTATAACAGGCTCGGGAGGTCTGCTGCTTTCAAAAATGCTCTCGCTGCCGTTCGTTCAGGAGGTAATAGCCAATAAAACAGCTATTGAAACATTTCTGCCCGATACTGATGTAGTCATAGAGCTGGGCGGCGAGGATGCAAAGATCCTGTATCTGAGCGGCGGTCTTGAGCAGAGAATGAACGGCACCTGCGCCGGCGGTACAGGCTCGTTCATAGATCAGATGAGTATTCTTCTGAAAACAGATGCCGACGGGCTCAACAAGCTCGCTGAAAAGCATACTACTATTTATCCTATCGCGGCTCGCTGCGGAGTTTTTGCAAAATCCGACGTACAGCCGCTGCTTAACGAGGGCGCGGCGCGCGAGGATGTTGCCGCATCTATCCTGCAGGCGGTAGTTACGCAGACGATTTCAGGTCTTGCGCAGGGCAGACCTATAAAGGGAAATATCGTATTCCTTGGCGGTCCTCTGCATTTTCTGCCGCAGCTGAGGCGTCAGTTTGAGGAAACTCTGAACGAACGCGCTGATTCGTTCAGGATACCGGAAAACGCTCAGGTATTCGTCGCTATCGGCGCCGCTCTGATGTATGGCGACAGCGCGGAAACAGATATTGAACAGCTCACAGAGCAGCTCAAAAACTCAAAGGGCGTTGACGCTGAGATAACTCGTATGCCCAAGCTGTTTGCGACAGAGGCTGACAGATCGGAATTTTTTGACCGCCATTCAAAGGATAAGGCGGTGCGCGGCGATATTTCAAAGGCGCGCGGTCCTGTTTTTTTAGGTCTTGACGTTGGCTCTACAACTATCAAATGCGCTGTTATTAATGAGCAGAACGAGATAATATACGACTACTACGGCAAAAACGAGGGCAGCCCTATAACCTGCGGTCTCAATATAATGCGCGAGCTTTATGAGCGACTGCCTAAGGAGGCATACATAGCAAACGGCTGCACGACCGGATACGGCGAGCTTTTGCTCAAAACGGCGTTCAGGATAGACGAGGGCGAAATTGAAACAATTGCTCACTACAAGGCTGCTAACCATTTCTCGCCCGGAGTTGATTTCATAATCGATATAGGCGGTCAGGACATGAAGTGCATGAAGATAAAGGATGGGGTCATTGACTCTATCATGCTCAACGAGGCATGTTCCTCAGGCTGCGGCTCGTTTATCCAGACATTTGCCGAATCGCTTGGGCTTGATACGATAACCTTTGCCAAGGAAGCGCTCGACGCTGAAAATCCTGTCGATCTCGGCACTCGCTGTACTGTATTTATGAACTCGCGAGTTAAGCAGGCTCAGAAAGAGGGCGCAACGGTCGGCGATATAAGCGCAGGGCTTTCATATTCTGTTGTGCGAAACGCGCTGTACAAGGTAATTAAGCTCAGAGATCCTGATCTGATGGGCGAAAAGATAGTTGTACAGGGCGGGACATTCAACAACAACGCCATACTCCGCTGCTTTGAGCTGCTAACCGGAAAGAACGTTACAAGACCTGATATTGCCGGAATAATGGGAGCGTTCGGCTCGGCGCTTATAGCAAAGGAAAGATGGACGGGCGGAGAATGCGACATCATTACCAAAGACGAGCTTGACACATTCACCTTTGAAACTACGCTTACCCGCTGCCAGAAATGTAATAACCACTGTCAGCTGACAATAACAGACTTCGGCGACGGCAGCAAATTCATATCGGGAAACAGATGCGAAAGAGGCGCCGGTGAGGAAAAGAAAAACAAAGACATACCCAATCTTTATGATTATAAATATAAGCGCGCGTTCCGTTACAAGCCGCTTAAAACTGAGGATGCGCCGCGGGGCATAATTGCCATGCCGCGAGTGCTGAATATGTACGAAAACTATCCGCTGTGGTTCACATTCTTTACAGAGCTTGGATTCTCGGTAAGGCTTTCGGGCAGGAGCACACACGCTCTTTATGAAAAGGGCATCGACTCTATCCCCTCAGAGAGCGCATGCTACCCGGCAAAAATTGTTCACGGTCATATACAGGATCTCATTGACAAGGGCTACAAAACGATATTCTATCCCTGCATCCCTTACGAGCAGATAGAGTACAATGCAGCGGGCAATCATTTCAACTGCCCAATGGTCACATCTTACCCAGAGGTCATTTACAACAATATGGACGTTGTGCGCGAGCCGGACATAAAATTTATGTATCCGTTCATAAACCTTGCTGATAAGCCGTCGTTCAAGCGGCAAATGGCTAAGGCTCTTGAGGATTATTCGATCCCGTTCAAGGATATAAAGGCGGCTGCCGATAAGGCGTTTGAGGAGCTGCAAAACTATAAGAACGACATACGCAGAAAGGGCGAGGAAACCATCAAGTGGCTTGAGGAGCACGACAAGCGCGGAATAGTGCTTGCGGGCAGACCTTATCATATAGATCCTGAGATAAACCACGGTATTCCGGATATGATAAATACCCTTGGCTTTGCAGTTCTCACAGAGGACAGCGTGGCTCATCTCGGTCATCTTGAAAGAGATATAAGAGTAGTTGACCAGTGGGCATACCACACAAGACTGTATGAGTCAGCGTCTGAGGTAATAAAGAACAACAGACTTGAGCTTATACAGCTCAACTCATTCGGCTGCGGTCTTGACGCCGTAACAACGGATCAGGTAATGGAAATACTGCAGTCACACGAAAAGATATATACGACCCTTAAAATAGACGAGGTCTCAAACCTCGGTACGGCAAGAATTAGAGTGCGCTCGCTCAAGGCGGCAGTAAAGGAAAGAGCAGACAATGATTTTGTTCCGCACAAGGTCGAGGATTACACAATAAACCGTGTTAAATTTACTGAAAAGGAACGACAGAATCATACTATCATATTCCCGCAAATGAGCCCCACACATTTCCATCTTTTCGAGGCTGTGCTCCGCGCTAACGGCTATAACGCCCTGGTGCTTGAGCATGCCACAGCGGAAGATGTTGAGGCAGGCCTCAAGAGCGTAAATAATGACGCGTGCTATCCGTCTATCATGGTCACAGGACAGCTCGTAAACGCGTTTATAAGCGGACGCTGTGATCCGGACAATACCTCCGTTATGATAACGCAGACAGGCGGAGGCTGCCGCGCTACTAATTATATTGCGTTCCTTAGAAAGGCTCTTAAGGAGGCAGGATACCCGCAGGTTCCGGTAATATCTCTTAATGTGTCGGGTCTTGAGGGAAATCCCGGCTTTAAGATAACTCCAAAGCTTGTTGACGGTCTTTTGAAAGCCTGCACATGGGGCGATATACTGCTTTCTGTTTCGCAGAGAGTACGTCCGTATGAGATAAACGAGGGTGAAACAAACGAAGTCTATGACAAATGGCAGAAGCGTCTTTATAACGATATTGTCTCAAAGAATCACAAAAAACTTAAGCTCAAAAAGATAATTGATGAGATAATAAACGATTTTGACAGCATTCCTATTGACGATTCTGTACGCAAACCGCGTGTTGGCGTTGTTGGCGAGATACTTGTTAAATTCCATCCCGACGCGAACAACGACATTGTAGGAGTTATTGAGCAGGAGGGCGGCGAGGCTGTTATGCCGGGACTTGCAGACTTTATGCTCTACTGTCTGTATAACAACAACTTCAAACGCGACAACCTCGGTATGAAAGCATCTACCGCTCGGCTTTGCAACCTCGCTATCTGGGGTATTGAAAGCTACAGAAAGCATGCGGAAAAAGTCATGAAAAAGAATCCAAAATTCGCGTCGCGCGCTCCCGGACATATAGCTGAAATAGCTGAGGGCGCAAAAAATGTATTGCAGCTTGGTCACTGCACAGGCGAGGGCTGGTTCCTGACAGGCGAAATGATAGAGCTTATCAATTCCGGCGTTCCGAACATTGTATGTGTTCAGCCGTTCGCATGTCTGCCGAACCACGTTACAGGCAAAGGAATGATAAAGGAGCTGCGCCGCCAGTATCCACAGTCGAATATTGTTGCTATAGACTACGACCCGGGCGCGAGCGAGGTCAACCAGCTCAACAGAATAAAGCTGATGATGGCTGTCGCGTTTGAAAATATCAGAAAAGAGGATGAGCTTGACTCGCTCATGTATAAAAAACGCCGCGAACAGCTCAAATCACCTGAAAAACAAAAGGTCGGTGTATAATTAAATTTTCTGAGCATGCGCTTACCCACTGCTCTATGAACATGATAAAGGGTTCATATTAAAATGTTGGGGTTGTAGGGGCGGATAGTATCCGCCAGTCATTAGCGCGGCGGGATTTCGGGCAGATAATATCTGCCCCTACAAGAAATCGGAAAGCTATCAATTGCCTGTATAACAGATATGTAAACCCCAATATTTATTAAAGAACCAAAAAAAAACGCACAGCCCAAACGCTGTGCGAAAATATCACATCTTCAACCGTCTGAGCTTTAGCTCGACAGGGCGATGAAACTGCATTATGCTGTACCTTGGCTTCGATACAGCCTGTTCAAACCTGCTCATGATGTCTCCATCATTTCGCGGCAGCAGTCCTTATCCCTGAAGTAGCCTTACCTACCGGATCCGTTCTTTTGTATTCTCAGTATACACTAACAAGCCCTATTTGTCAATACTTTTCGGTAAAAAGATTTTTTGATATATGCTGGTGTATTGTTACATAGAAAAATATCATATCTCCAAATTCGAGCCGGAGGATCAAAAACACGGAGTTCAAAAAAAATGCTGAGCTGTTTCAAAACAGTCTCAGCATTTTTTTTATCAGTATCTGTTTATTACCGCCTCAGCCGCGGAGTTGTCATCGGATATGCACATAAATGCCAGATTACCCTTTGATACCACAAACGCACTGTTGAGCTTTGGCATCTCCTCCGGCTTATACACATCAAAATCGCCCTTTCGGCTCTCAACACGCTTGCGCAGCTTTTCGGTAAGAGCCTCTGCCTGAGCCGCATCGGCGCATTCAAATACAGCAAATTCCTCCGCTGTTCCGCCGCCGCTGGTATAGACTGTTCCATTGAGCGCCGCGCCGGGCTCAAGCTCAAACATGCGCGCGGCAACGCTCTCAGAAACCTCGCTCATATTATCCTTGAACGGCACTGAGCTGAGCATATCAGCCGCAAATGCTGCTGTATCAAGACTTCCGCCGCCGGAGTAAAGGCTGAACGCCTGCGCGGCTGATGCCGCTGTCCTTGCCTTTACCGCATGAGTTCTGAGATATTCCTCCCACTTTCTGTGGTCTGTGCCGCCGACATGTATGCCGTCAGATGCGGCGCCGTCACGCAAATATCCGTCCTCCTCCGCAAGACAGCCGTTAATATTCAGATAATAGCACTGCTCCTCCTCTGCAAGCGAAACAAGAGCCTCGTTATAGGCGTCTATCTTCGCCTTGCTGATATTTGTAGATGCCTCGACCGAATGCTCTATAGGCAGCACGGACATAAGATATATTATGCTTTCCGGATTCTGCGCGCGTACGTCCTTTATAATAGATCTGTAATCTTCCTTATATGCCTCGGGCGGATTATAGCTGACCTCATTTATTCCAAGCATGAGATAATACTTGTTCACGCCCTCAGCAGCGAGCAGCGACTCCATAACTGTTTTGCCGCTCGGAAGTGCAGAGCTGCGGACTGTGCGCGTGTTTACTGAAGTCTTGCAAACGAACTGCGCCGGTATTGACGCGCTGTAACTGTAACCTGCGACAAGAGAATCGCCAAAGAACACGGCGTCTGCAAAATAATCATCATCCACCCTATCTTGCTCAGGAAGAAAACCAAAATCAGGCATCTTTATATAATCGCTTGTCAGCGCGTAATCGCCTGCCTTTGCAAGATTTGTATCCTCCATAAAGCCCTCGGCATTATACAGCACAAGCACATTCGTTATGTCGTTCTCACCAAGGTATCTTATAATATCATCATTATAATACCTCATGTCGATAAGATGAACACTGTCAAAATGAGCCGCAAGAAACGGCGCTATGCTGTGCGCGTATGAATCCTTGAATACTGCCAGCCTCTTGCCTGTTCCGGCGTTGCTGTTTATAACTGTAAGAGCGTGGTTTCCGTCAAGAAACACCGAATATTTATCCTTTTCGTTAAGACGCTCCATTGCATACATGCTGTCAAGCCGCTTGTTCTCCGTTCCAAAAACTGTGCTTGCCGCAAACCCATTATTGAGCACAAATCTCTCTATAGTGTCAGGCTCAGCAAATGTGAGGCTCGCCTTAGACCATGAAGTACCATAGAACTTATCGGTCATGGTCTCGCGGCTGTATTCGCTTATACTATGCGGCTTATAGCCAAGACTTGAGCCGAGCGCGCTATAAACATAATAGCTGCCAAGCGCTGTCTGATGATGATCTGTTCTATAATAAATATATTCTCCGCTGTGCGCGCTGAGAATAGGAGTAGTATCACAAACGCCTACGCCTGATCCCTCCATGCTCACCCGTATATACTCCTGCTCGCGGGCAAGCCTATCCTCGTACGCATATCCGGGCAGCTTATCCTTTAATATCTCGTACGCGGTAGGAACAACGGCAAGGGTAATATTATATTCTCCCAGCGCATCCAGCTGCTTTATTGCCTCAAGGTTTTTTGTCAAAGCGGAGTCATCAAACGGCGGAGGATTCGCTATAAGGTATCCGTCATCACAGAAATATACTCCGTTATTGCCTTTCTTGCCTATAGCCTTTTCTGTATCCGCCTTTAACGACACGGCGGCATCGCGCCAGAAAAACTGATCTGCCGCATACGCCTCAAAGTCGGTTGTAAAGCTCCCGCCAAACAGGCTTTCTCTCGTCAGCTCAGGAGCCTGAGCAAGCTCCCTGTTCTCCTTTTCTGACATGACACGCGGAGAATGGAACATGGTCACTGCTGAACATACCGCCAAAGCTCCGACAACACCCACGGCAAAAACGGTATCTATTTTTTTATTCATATTTGCCTCCCGTCAGAATCTGAAATACAGGAACGGATTGAACGTGTCGTCTACAAGATATGCCACGCAGATCACAAATCCCAGTACAGCCGCTATGTATTTCACTCTTTCAAACCTGCGTCCGAGCAGAGCGTCATATATAAGCTTTGGCACTCCGCTTGCTATAACTGCCGCCGCTATGAGCAGTCCCGAGTAAGAAGTCAGATTATACAGAAAATCACGCTCGCCAAATCCGCCGTATCCGAAATTGAACATCGCTCCTATGTACTGAAGCATACCGCCCAGATCCTCAACAGCAAAGATCGCCCAGCCGATCATAACAAGAAACATTGTGTATATGTTCGACAGCACAGGCAGCTTGGAAAGCGGCTTTTTCAGGAACGTTTTCTCTATAACAAGTATCACCGCATAGTAAAGTCCCCATATAACAAAATTCCAGCTCGCTCCATGCCACAGACCTGTAAGCATCCACACTACAAATATATTAAAATACATCCTGGATCTGCTAACTCTGTTTCCACCAAGAGGTATATATACATATTCCCTAAACCACGTGCCGAGGCTCATATGCCATCTGCGCCAAAACTCTGTAACACTGCGCGATATGTACGGATAATTGAAGTTTTCAAGAAATCTGAACCCGAACATCCTGCCCAAGCCTATTGCCATATCAGAATATCCTGAAAAATCAAAATATATCTGGATAGTGAATGCAATAACTCCAAGCCACGCCATAGCGGCGGATAGCCCGCTGTGATCATAGCCGCTTATCATAGTCCAGAGCTTTCCCGCTCCATTTGCGATTATTACCTTCTTGCAAAGTCCGGCACAGAACCGGCTGAACCCCATCATAAAGCTTCTTCCGGTGACTGCTCTGCGCTTGAGCTGTCTTGCCACATCGCTGTAGCGCACTATAGGTCCGGCAATAAGCTGAGGGAACAGCGCAAGATACAGCCCGAACGCTATAAAGCTTTTTTGTACCTTTGTTTTGCCCCTGTAAACATCGATCGTATATGACAACGCCTGGAACGTGTAAAACGATATTCCTATAGGCAGGATTATATTGAGAGCGGGCGCTCCGTTCGGAAACAGACCGCCCACCCACGACAGCAGAAAGTTTGTATACTTGAAATACACAAGTATACCTATATTTACCGCTACATTTACAATAAGCGCTGCTTTTTTATTTTTCACGCCGCCTATGACTATTCCGCACACGTAATTGAACAGAGCTGAAAACAGCATCAGCAGGACATATATCGGCTCGCCCCAAGCATAAAATACAAGGCTCGCCGCAAACAATACTATATTCCTAAATCGCTTTGGTACTATATAATACAGCACCAGCACCGGCGCCAGAAAATAGAACAAAAACACGATGCTTGAAAATACCATTAGTATACCCCCATCAAAAGTACCATCTTTTATCCCATCTTTTTTATTCTATCACAATTAAAAATCACTGTCAAGACTACTATGAATTTTTTGTGAACAAATGATGAATATTGACAGCTTTTATGATATAAGCTGTGTTTTTTACATTATTCTGAGCTGAACTGTAAAAATGAGCAAAAAAAGAGGCTGTTGCAAAACTCAACGAGTTTGCAACAGCCTTGGGGGCTTTAGAAAAATAGTGCAGAACGGACGA
>CALXSS010000052.1 GCA_944391225.1 uncultured Clostridia bacterium | reverse complement strand
AATGCGCAGATTGTCAATTGCTCCGTTAAGAGGCGTATCCCAGTTGTTTATTCCTACGAACACCTTTGTGGTTTCATCGATAATATCCGCTATTCTGCCGTCGGCGATCTTTATACCGTCAACATAGATAACGCCTGTTCCATTGGCAGCGGTAACAGTAATACTGTGCCATTCATTCAAATTGATGCTGTCCGTAACAGAAGGATAAAGATCTACCCATATGTCGCCAGCAGGAACATTTCTCGACCATACCATTGGACCGGTTGAAAGCGTTTCCTGCCAAGCCTGTGGAGCGATCGAGATCCACTGTGCGTTTTCATCTCCGCCTTTTATCGTATCACCATCATAGTTGATCAATAAAATGAATGGTGAATACACTGTTGATTCATTGAGCTTTGCATCAAACGAGATCGTATATTCACTGCCTGCCGGCTTTGCCGGAAGTAAAAGCCCGTAGGAGCCAGCACCGCTGAACGATACAGCCTGACCGCCGTCAGCGCCCTCAACATATACAGGCTCTGCCGGATCGGTGACTGCTTCAGATATTTTACTGCCTGTTATTGACGCGCTTTCGCCTGAAACAGTGTCTGTAAGATCACCCTCAAAGAGGAACTCCACAGCCGGGTCCGGAAGCGTTACCTCAGGCTGATCAGGTGTTTCTCCGTTTGAATCTACAGTTGTTACAGAGAGATCATCAAACAATATCGACTGTCCGGTCTTGTTATCCGTCGTTCCCCAAAGCACAGGGAAGAGGTCTGAATAATCCTGCTTTATAACAGCGCCGTCAAATGTGATAATTCTTGAATAAGTATCATTGTTGTTTGTAATGCTTATCTTAAGTTCTTTCCAGTCTGTTGAAAGACCGTCTATATTTGTTCCTGTCTCGTCAGAGGTCGAATCATTGTATCTGAGAACGCTGCCGTTTACGCCCTGTTTTACCATAATAGACGCGGTAACAGTGTATCCGTTAGGTATTGCCGGGGTGTTTATCTGCATACGCGGACCTCTTGATGATGACTGATAGCTTCCAGCATACAGACCAAGAGCGTTTCCAGTTATGCCTCCGCTCACTATTGCAAATCTCTGACTTGAATCTGTGCCTGCTCCGCGCTCGCCGATATAGAGCGTAACACCTTCAAGAGCTGTGTATGCAGGTGTCGCAGTGGTCTGGAGCGATATGAGCGTACCCTGTGATGCTGAATCAAAGTTCTGTGTAAGATCCGGTTCAGGCTCCGGCTCAGGATCTACATCAGCCACATCTATTGAGGTTACGTCCTTTTCGACAGCAGTATCGATACTGAATACACAATCATCCGGAACTGTGCCATATGACATTGTAAGAATACCGTTATTCACTGTCAGATATTTGCCAGGATCGGAAACGCTTTCAAATGAAATGCCTGTTTCGTCACCGTTTATTGCCTCGGAGGTCCTGAAAGTCATCTTTGCGCTTTGCTCGCCGTCATGATCCTGTGTGAGAACCGCCGTGCCGTTATCGGATGAAATATATAATCCCGGCTTGTTTACAGACTGTATAGAAACATAATACTTTCCGTCCTGACCGTCCGGCACGTATTTGGCGTCTGTAATTTCCCATGCTGTGTTGTAGCCGTTTTCAGAATCCTCTATAGTAAGAGTCTTTGATAACGGATAGCTTGCATCTGTGAGAGAATTTGTAAATTCCTCGTGTCCTACATATTTATTGTCCTTTGTCTTTATAACGCTTGCTGTTCCTGTAAGACCTATAGATGTTTCGGTGAGCGGATAAACGTATCCGTTTTCATCGAATGTCAGCTCCTGTATGCAGACTGAGCGTCTGTAGCCGGAGCCATCAGGTAGCGAGCCGTTATGATAGATGAAATATGTCTTGCCGTTAAAGTCTATGACTGATGGATGGTTAGTGTTTGATGTTGCTGTAGGCGGCATTATTGTCTGCTTGTAGTCATAGCGTCCCATAGGATCATCTGCCATAGCATATGCCATTTCCTCGCGCCAGTTCATGGCAAAGAACAGATAGTATTTGCCGTCGCGCTCATAGAGCCATGGGGCTTCTGTGAATACGCCGCTGCCCATTGATTTTATCTTGCGTTCAAGTACATCCTTGTGCATCTCAATAGCATCATTTCCGTCAAGATCCTTTATTGAGGTCATATCCTCGTTAAGCTCGCAGATATAATATTTGCCGTTTCCCCATGCGAGGTATCGGTGCTCTGTACCCTCATCATCTGTTGTTATAAGGACTGTAGGATCTATATCATTATAGTTGCTCGATTCCGGTGTGGTGAATGAACCGCTTACAAGCGGCTTGCCCAAAGCGTCTGTATACGGTCCCTCAGGATTGTCGGAGACTGCTACGCCTATGGACTGTCTGCCTGAATCGGTCTTATCCCAGGTGCAGAAGTAGAAATAATATTTGCCGTTATACTCTACCATCTGACTTGCCCAAGCCGATGTATCGTTGCTGCGCCATGAAATGTTCTTAGCGCTCATTATAGGTCCTTTGTACTCCCAGTTAGTCATATCCTTTGAGGTGTAGAGGACCCATTCCGGCATTACATAGCTGTCGCCTGTTGATGTGTCATGTCCTACTATAAGATATACGGTATCGCCTATAACTGTAGCCGCCGGATCTCCACCGTAGAGTATATTGCCGTCTGCATCAAAGCCAAGCTCAGGATTTCCGCCAGCGCTCTTTGCAACCTCTACAGATGCCTTTGCCTCTATAGTTGCAGGCTTAGTTTCTATTACGTTAGCCGCGCTCTTCTTTGCAAACTGAGTTATATGGTTCTGATCTGTTCCGGTAAGAGCGATAACAGGCTCGCTTTCGTCCTTGTCGTAGCCGAACAGAGCGTAGAGCGTCATAACATCTCCGGCCTTATAGAACTCATCCTTGCTTGTGTCGCCGTCCTTTGCAAAGGTGAGCGTAACAGTGTGGTCGCCGTCAAATGTCCATGTTCCGAGACCGTCTGCCATTGTTCCGTCAGCGTTGAGAGTTACCTTGGATGAAAGCACAGGCAGGTCAAAGTTTCGCGCCTTTATACTTCCGCCAGCCATCTTTGTGTGACCTACAGACGCAAGATCATATGTGCCGGTTATCATCTCAACAGGAAGAGCCTGTTCAACCTCTCCGGCGTATGTTACAGGTGAAACTACAGGCCAGCCGTCTGCTGTCCAGAGCATCTTTCTGACCTGGAGAGTAGCGGCGATCTCGACAGCGTCCTTTCTCGTATGTGAAACATAGAAGGTCTCGCCGTTCTCTGCTGTTATAGCGCTGTTGTGTCCGGGACCGTAATATACGTGAGCGTCACCGGGCTGTCTTTCAACATAATAGTCGTTGTCATCGCCTGATATTGTGTATGTGCCGTCGCCGAGTCTGTATGAGCCTATGAGCTTATAGCCTGATGGCATGGAATTGCTGCCCTTGTCTCTTTCTGTGCTCATATCTCTGCCGTTAGCATCGGTGAGTGTTGTTTCAAGCAGTGTTTTTTCTGTGCTGCTTCTTGCTACACGAGTGTTATAGTTAGAGCCGAGCCAGCCGTAGGAGGTGAAGCAGTAACGGTTTCCGTTATGCTCTATCATCCATGCGCCCTCAGGACCGGCAGTTCCGTTCTTCTGCGAGTAGATCGTGTTCTTTACGTTGATACAGCTTGAAAGTATTGCTGAGTCGCTTGAATAGTCAACGCCCTCAACATATCCGTCAGCCGTCATTTTAGCAGCCTGGATGCCGCCCCAGAACGAACCCCAGATGAAATACTGCGTGCCGTCTGACTCTGTATAGATATTGGTATCTATTGCATTTGTTATGTATGAGCTGTTTTCTTTTGTTGCAAATACAACGCCTGCATCAACTATATCAGCCTCAGGGTCAGCCCAGAACAGAGGCGATGATGACTTCATAAGCGAAATGGCCGAGTTTCTTCCGCCCAGTCCGCATGAAACAGAAATGTACATCCAATATGGATGCTCTGCATCGTCCTCGCGGTAAATTACATCAGGCGCCCAGTAGGTGGTATTTACAGTTGTTCCTGTGTAGTTTTTGTTAATAAAGTTATATGTAACAGGCGTTATGTCACGAACAGTAAGATTTGTAAAATCGTACTTTGTCCAGTTTACAAGATCCGTTGATGTGAATATGAGATGATGCGATGAATATACATAATAGGTGTCATCATTCGGGAATTTCACTATTGACGGATCGTGCACGCCATCAGTCGTGGTTGCTGAATCTGCCGGAGCTGCAACAGGGCTTACAAGACCGCAGTAATATGTTCCGGCTGTGTATTCTGCCGTTTCTCCGTTTTCCGGAACGCTGACCTTTATAACCACTCTGTCTGTATTCTCAGGAATATCAGCAGTCTGAACAGTCAGCCCAAGCTCTCCGTCTGAAACAGAGTCAACTGTTATCTCGTCAGAGGTTGAGAGCAGCGTCTCTGTATTGTCCTCCGCTACAGCGTATGCAGCCGCCTTTACAGCGCCGCTGTTTGCGGTGTTGTTTTCTACAGACGCGGTAAATGTCAGCGTATCCTGAGATGGTGTTTCGCTCACTGTTTCGCTTACAGGCTCCATATCGTCCCAGACGAACAGCTTTGATGCTGTTCCGGCTGATGGGAGTGAAAAACTTACTGTCTGCGAATCTGATGTTATATCAGCTGATGAAAGCTGCTTTGCACTTAGTCCTGCAAGAGCGCCGTTTACGTCATATGATGCCGCATAAGCTGTAATACCTGATACGTCCTTACCTAAAGCATTGTGCAGAACAAAGCTCGCCTCGCTGCCACTTACAGTCTTGTCGCTTACATAAATATCCCCGGCTGCTTTCTGCTCAGGAACGGAGAATATTTCAGCGCCTGTGCTGTCCTTGGCATTTACGCTTATTGTGTAGCAGTTCTTTTCATAAACTATCTGGTTCTTGTATTCCTCAAACTTTTCAGCGGCAAGCTCCTGTATGTACTTAACATCAAGAGCCTCGTCATATACAAGAAAATCGTCTATCATTCCGTTGAAATACGGGTCGGCATCAAACTGTGATTTTCCTAAATAGTAATTCTGCATTTTGCCTATACCGCTGAATGTATATTTCAGGTCTGTTGTTGAGCCTGTCTCTATTCCGTCAACGTAAAATGTTGAAACATCGCCGCTGCGGGATATGGTTACATTATACCATTCTCCGGCTGCAAGCGGAGTGCTGGAATTTACCTGCTGTTCTCCTGTGTTTCCGGAGGTCGTCATTGCAAGCCTCGGATTTGAACCTGATGACGGGGTCAAGAACACATATGTTCCTGAGCTGCCGTTTCCAAAATCGTAAACACGGCTCCATTGTGTTATCGCGGCGGGCTTGAACCATACACTGGTAGTGAAATCACCGTCGACCCCTGCCAGCTTGTCAGCTATGCCGTTAATATCGGCATACTGACCGTTTCCATCAAGCTGCAGAGCCTTACCGCTCCTGCCGTCGACGAGCGTGCCGCCGTGCAGTGTGTAGCTGTCGCCGCCTTCATCGAAGTTTACGTTGATTATAGGTACAGGCGTGCCTGTATCGTCGTCAGCATTTACAGCCGGGACTGCAAATGTGCTCAATACTAATGCACCGGCAATACTTGCCGATAGTATTCGTTTAAACTTCATAGTATCTCTCCTTCTCTCTCATTTTAATGCTTTTCTGTTTCCAGAGTTTTTATATACCGCATATCCGGCATAATACACGGTATTTATATATAACAATTATATCAAATTTTCATATTAATGTAAAGCACTTATCAGCCGATAACGCATTTTATAAACAAAAAAACCGTTAAATTAAACATCGCCGCGAAAGCCGGGTTTTATATCATTAATTGTCTGGTTTTTATATAACAAAAATCATGTATACGAATGGTGTTGTATATATCAGAAATGAGGTTTTATCCGATAAATAATATGTACAAATTAGATAAATCAGATTATTGAGGCGGGCTGATATCGGTCAGCAGAAAATCAGTGCACAAGCAGTATGTTAGGAATAATATTGTTCTACTATACGTCAAACAACTGATATTTTGTTCTTTTGCTGAATTATTTTGTATTGACAAATTAGGAATATTGAAATAAAATATTAATGTACATCTATTAATATTTAATTTTGATACAGGAGAATGAGCAATGGTTGAACTAAGAATCAATACTGAGAAGATTAAAAATATGATAAGCCCGATACTATACGGCGTATTCTTTGAGGATATAAATTATGCCGGTGACGGAGGGCTGTATGCGGAGCTTATAGCGAACAGGTCGTTTGAGTATTATGACAGAGACGGCATAACGGAAAAGAGCCGTATGTGCTGGGAGGAACTGAGGGGCACAAGGTTTATTATATCAGAGTCAAAGCCGCTCAACGGAGTTCATACGCATTACGCGTCTGTAAGCGGCGGGAGCGGCTGCGGCATACGCAACAGCGGCTTTTGCGGCGAGGGCTTTGCGGCCAAAACGGGAGATGCCTTTATATTTTCGGCATATATACGCGCGGCAGCCGGGCTAAAGCTCAAGGCGGTCATAGCCGACAGAAAGGGGAATATCTGCGGCAGCGCCGATATTGTATGCGGCGGCAGCGGCTGGAACAGGTATGAGGCGGAAATAGTATCGGAAACAGACTGCGGCAGCGCGTATTTGTCCATAGTTCTGCCGTTTGGCGGCAGCGCTGATATTGAGTTTGTTTCGCTGTTTCCAAAGGACACATTTAAAGGGCGCAGGAACGGTATGCGCCGGGATATTGCTGAGAAAATAGCTGAAATGAAGCCGATGTTCATGCGTTTTCCTGGCGGCTGCGTTGTAGAGGGCAGGAGCTTTGAAAACATGTATAACTGGAAAGACACGGTAGGACCGGTTGAAAAGCGCAGAACCAACTGGAACCGCTGGCAGTCTGAGGAATACAGGAATTTGGGCTTTGACGCGTCCGACTACTATCAGTCATATGGCATAGGCTTTTACGAGTATTTTCAGTTCTGTGAGGATATAGGCGCGAAGCCTGTTCCGGTCGTGAACTGCGGCATGACGTGTCAGTGGCACGAGGGGCTTATGGCGGATATGGACGAGCTTGACACATATATTGAGGATGTGCTTGATCTTATCGAGTTTGCCAACGGAGCTGATGACAGCGTATGGGGAAGAGTCCGCGCGCAGATGGGACACCCTGAGCCGTTCGGGCTTGAGTATATCGGCATAGGCAACGAGCAGTGGGGAAATGAATATTTTGAAAGGTATGAAATATTTGAACGCGAGATATCTAAGGTATATCCTGAAATAAGGCTTATAACGAGCGCGGGCTGGAAGGATCGCGGCTGGGAGTATGATATCGCGTATGACTGGATGCGCGCAAATAAGGATAAGGCTTTCGCGGTAGACGAGCATTTTTACAAGGAGCCTGAATGGTTCCTGAACAATATTGAACGGTATAACGATTATGACCGTTCACTTCCTAAGGTGTTTATAGGCGAATGGGCTGCGCACACCTCTGCTGATATACGCAGCAGAAAAAACAACTGGTATGCGGCGCTTGCTGAGGCGGCATTTCTGACAGGCGTTGAAAAGAATGCGGATCATGTGATTATGAGCTGCTATGCGCCACTGCTGGCAAGGTATGACCATCAGCAGTGGCAGCCGAACCTGATCTGGTTTTCAAACGATAAGGTATATGGAACTCCGAGCTATTATGTTCAGAAACTGTTTGCAGAAAATGTTGGAGAGTATACAGTTGAGTCTGAATGTGATGACGAGGAAGTAAAGCAGTGCGTTTCGGTAAAAGATGGAGAAATGATAATAAAGCTTGTGAACCTTTCGGATAAATGCAAAAGCATCAGGATAGATACGGCAGAAAGCATAAGAGTAACAGAAATAAAGGCAGAGCCGGAGGACGAGAATACATTTGACGAGCCTGAAAAGGTGTATCCGTCAGTATACGAGATAGCTCCGTCAGGCGGATATGAGATGCCGCCGCATTCGGTGTCTGTGCTAAGATATAGCATGTGATCGCGGGGCGCCGCTCAAAGCGGCAGCCCTCTGTATTTTTTAGGAGAGATTGTTATGAGAATAGCTTTTATAGGCGCGGGCAAAGCGGGCTGCTCGCTTGCGGGGTATTTCAGAGACTGCGGAGAGGAGGTAGCCGGATTTTATTCTCCAAATACGAGAGCGGCAGGTTTTCATATGTACGATTCGGCTGAAAAAGCGGCGGAGGAGAGCGATCTGCTCATCATATCTGTAAACGATGATTCGATATCGGCTGTGTGGCAGGGGCTGGACAGAGCCGCGCTCAGGGGAAAGACGGTGTGTCATCTGAGCGGCTCGCTCACATCTGAGGTGTTCGGAGCTCACGAGGGTGTAAATGTGTGCTCGCTTCATCCTGTATTGGCGTTTAGTTCGCGAGAAACTGAGTTTAAATATATTAAAAGTGCTTTTTTTACACTTGAGGGCGATGACGAGGCAATAAAACTGATTTCGGAGCTGGTTGAGCGCTGCGGAAACAGATATAAGGTCATCAAGGCTGAGAGCAAGGCGGCATATCACGCGGCAGCGTGCTTTGTATCAAATTTTATGACAGCTGTATGCGCAGAGGGCTTCGATATTCTCAGGGAGGAGTGCGGCTTTACAGACAGAGAGGCGCTTATGGCTATGAGCCCGCTTATAGAGGTGAACGCAGCTAATATCTGCAAAAAGGGGATAAAGCCGTCGCTCACAGGACCTGTATCGCGCGGCGACAGCGGCACGGTGACAAAGCATCTTAAGGCTTTGGCGGGCAGAAAACGTGATATATATAAACTGCTCAGCTCAGTTTTGGCAGAGGAATCGGGACATACGGAGCTTTTGCCGCTATTTGAAGAAGAATAGATTATTATGGTCAGCTGATGTATCCGGCATAAATCGTTCTGTTTTTACGATATTTAGAATAAACATATTTAGGGGTGGTGAAACAGATGAAGCTACGAATACATCCGCTTACTGCTCTGCTCATAACGATATGCTTTCTCATGGGACAGATAAAGCTGCTATTTGCGGCATATATAGTCATGACTCTGCATGAGGCAGCACACCTGGTAGCGGCGGTCTGCATTGGATTAAAGCCCGAAAGCATTACCTTTGCGCCGTTCGGCGTTCAGCTGCGGCTCAAAAGCCGCATGATCTGCTCAGCGGCAGACGAGGTCATACTTTATGCCGCCGGTCCGCTCGTGAACGGCACGCTTGCTCTGCTTGCTGTAAGCCTGGGATATGAGCAGCTTTACAGACTAAATATTGCGTTGTTTATAATGAATCTTCTACCGGTGATGCCGCATGATGGAGGGATGATACTCAGAAGGCTGCTGATGTGCCGAATCGGCAGCGCGGCGGCTCAGGATACAATGCGCGCTGTAACCACGCTGTTCGCGCTCGCTTTTGCAGCAGCCTCCGCAGCGTCCTGGTACACAGGCGGTGCGGGGCTCAGCGCCGCTGTCATGACATTGTTTCTGATAGGCAATATGCTCACTTCCGGTGAAAAATACGATCCGGAGTTCATCTTCGCCGTATCGGGAGCGAAAAAAAGAACAAACAAGGTCAGGATAGTGCTCGTTGATGAAAGCAACAGCTATACAAAAGCGGCGCGCTCAATTACTCCGGCGTGCACAACACTCGCGGTGGTAGCTGAAAACGGAGAGCTGAAGGAGCTTGTGAGCGAGGCTCAGATCCTTGACAGAATATCGGGGATCGGCAAATAACCGAAAATAAGGGGTAGATTTTTTGATACAGATGTGCTATAATATATAATAGGCTGTGTATACCTTTCTCATATGAGAGAGTTCACAGCTATATATGACATCTTATATAAAACGGGATTCAGCGCTGTGCGCTGCCCGTATATTGCAAGGAGAAGAAATGGCTTCAAAAAAGAACAATAATAAAAAAACATCAAATAAGTCAGCGCAAAAAAAACAGGCACAGCCGGAATCGTTTTTTACAAGCACCTTATTCCTGCATGGGCTTATAATGGCGGTAGTTTTCATGTTTTCGGCGATGTTTATGTATGTAAGCACCGACGCGCTTATCGCCCGCGCAATGCGCAGCGCTTTAGGCGGATTGTTCGGCGCCGCTGCGTATATGGTGCCTGCCTTATTTGGCGGAGCGTTTATATATCTGATATACAGCCGCTCTGTAAAGCGCATGTGGATAAAATTCGTGCTCTGCACTCTCGAGCTTACAGACCTTTCGGCTATGATAGGTCTTTTTGCCGATTATGACCATACTCTTGCTTTTGAGCGCGGAAGTGACTATCTCATGGGCGGCGGCTTTGTGGGTGTGGGAATAGCTGAAAATATATCAGAGCTTATCGGCTCTGTTACTTCATTTTTAGTGTTGCTTATCATTTTTATTACCGTGGCATGTTTTATTACGCATATTAACATTATCCCATATCTGGTGCGCGGAACAAAAATGCTTTTGGGCTATTCAGCCGATGCAGCCAAGAGCGTAAAGAAAAAAAGCGAGGATTACGCACAAAAGAGGCGTGAGGCTGCCGAGGCAAAGGAGGAGCAGAAGCTCATCATAAATGATGAGCCATATGAAAGCCGTGAGCCGCATATCAAGTATGAACGTCCTGAGGAAGATGAGCTGCCCATGAGTCTCGGCGAGCGGACAAGGCGCAAGCGCGAGACTTTTGGCGGAAAGGTCACAAATATAGATATAGCGAATGACTTTGCGGCAGATATTGAAGCGGGCGCAATGGATAAGCGCGATCTTTTCGGAGAGGAGCTTACAGGAGAAAAGTTTGACCTTTATAATATGGATTTCAGCGGTGAGGACACAGAAAAGGAGCCGAATGAGATAAAATTAGAGGAGGATACTCCGGAGACAGAGCCTGAAGCAGCACCAGATAATGATTTGCTTGCCGGTATGCAGGTAAATGAAATGAAGGAGCAGCCAAAGGCAGAAAATCTGACCGAAACAGAAAAGCTGAGCTTTCATGAAAGGCTTAGCAGCGCGCTTAATACCGGAAAGGTCGATTACCGTTTTCCTACTCTTGATCTGCTCGATAAAGCCGAGCATGTGTCAAAGGATAAGAGGCAGGAGCTTTATAAAAAAGCGGAACAGCTTATCGCCGTGCTGGGCAATTTCGGAGTTAAGGCAAAGCCTGTGCAGGTGACACAGGGTCCCACAGTCACAAGATACGAGATACAGCCAAGCAGCGGAACAAAGCTTTCAAAGATAGTGAATCTTGCAGATGATATTGCTATGAACCTTGCGGTATCTACCGTGCTCATAGCCCCTGTGCCCGGAAAGGCTGCGACAGTCGGAGTGGAAATACCTAACAGGAGCGTAACGCCTGTAAAGATACGCGAAATGCTCGAATCCCCTGAGTTCAGGAATGCAAAATCAAAGCTTACAGTCTGTCTTGGCAAGGATATAGGCGGAAATGTTGTAGTTGGCGATATTGCCAAGTGGCCGCATGCACTCATAGCAGGCGCAACAGGTTCAGGAAAATCGGTTTGTATTAATACCATAATCACATCGCTGCTCTATAAAGCTGATCCTAATGAGGTAAAGCTTATAATGGTTGATCCAAAGCAGGTAGAGCTTGGGGTGTACAACGGAATACCTCATCTTTTGATCCCTGTAGTAACGGAGGCAAAAAAAGCTGCCGGAGCCTTGAACTGGGCGGTATCGGAAATGATGCAGAGATATGATCTGTTCAAAAACTCCGGAGTGCGCAAGCTTGAGATGTACAATAAGCTTATGGAAAAAACGGGCGGCGAAAAGCTGCCGCAGATAGTTATAATAATAGACGAGCTTGCCGATCTTATGATGGTTGCAGCTAAAGAGGTAGAGGATTATGTCTGCCGTCTGGCACAGCTTGCAAGAGCTGCCGGCATACATCTTATAATCGCTACACAGAGACCTTCTGTAGATGTAATTACCGGACTTATCAAGGCGAATATACCGTCAAGAATAGCGTTTTTTGTATCCTCGCAGGTGGACAGCAGAACCATACTTGACAGAGCCGGAGCGGAAAAGCTGCTGGGAATGGGCGATATGCTCTATTATCCTACCGGCGCAAGATCAACAACGAGAGTTCAGGGCGCGTTCGTCTCTGACGGCGAGGTGGAGAGGATAGTTGACTATATAAAGAGCACCTCGCCCGAAACACATTACAGTGAGGATCTTGAGGAACATATTGAGAGAATAGCCTTGGGTGAGAACGGAGTTACCCCGGATACGGAGGAGGACGGAGATGCACTGCTGCCCGATGCAATAAAGCTTGCTGTGGAGCTTGGCAAGATCTCAACGTCTATGGTACAGCGCAGGCTCGGTGTTGGCTATGCCCGCGCAGGCAGGATAATAGACCAGATGGAGGCGCGAGGCATAATATCGCCGGCAAACGGCTCAAAGCCGCGCGATGTATTGGTGAGCCATGCGGATATGCCGTTTGATGATATAGAAGCGGCGGAGGGTATTTAAAGTGGAAGAAGCAAGAGATTTTCTGCCCATTTCAAAGCGCGATATGGAGCGCAGAGGGTGGGATCAATATGATTTTTTGTATGTTATTGGCGATGCGTATGTGGATCATCCCAGTTTTGGACATGCCATAATATCGCGCGTGCTTGAGTCGCGCGGGTACCGCGTTGCTATATTGCCGCAGCCGGACTGGCACAGCGCGGAGTCGTTCAAGTCGCTTGGCAGGCCGCGGCTCGGGGTGCTTGTCAGCGCAGGAAATATAGATAGTATGGTCAATCATTACACTGTGAGCAAGAAAAAACGCCATGATGACGCTTATTCACCGGGGAACAGGGCAGGACACCGCCCCGACAGGGCTACAATAGTGTACTGCAACCGCGTTCGCGAGGCGTTCGGGGATATACCGCTGCTTATCGGCGGAGTCGAGGCGAGCCTTAGGCGGTTTGCTCACTACGATTACTGGGATGACAAAGTCAGGCGCTCGATCTTATTTGATTCCCGCGCCGATATACTCATGTACGGCATGGGCGAAAGACAGATCGTGGAAATAGCGGATCTGCTCGCTGAGGGCGTTGATATCAAGGATATAACCACAGTTGCGGGAACCTGCTTTATACAGCAGCATGCTGACGGATACAAGGAGATACCCTCATACGAGGAGTGTGTTAGCGATAAAAAAGCGTATGCGGTATCCTGCCGCGAGCAGTACCGCGAGCAGAATCCATATCTGGGCAGCGCGCTCGCGCAGAGGCACGGCAACAGGTATCTTATACAGAATCCGCCGCAGCCGCCTCTTGATACTTATGAGCTTGACAAGGTTTATGATCTGCCTTATATGCGCGCATATCACCCTATGTACGAGGCTGACGGCGGGATAAAGGCTATAGAGGAGGTCAGGTTCTCGCTTGCGGCAAACAGAGGCTGCTATGGCAGCTGCAATTTCTGTGCTTTAGCGTTTCATCAGGGGCGCGTTGTCACGTCAAGGAGCGATGAAAGCCTCATAAAAGAGGCAGAATCAATGACGCGTGATCCGCTGTTCAAGGGTTATATCCATGACGTGGGCGGACCTACCGCAAATTTCCGCGAGCCGGCGTGCGAAAAGCAAAAGACTATGGGAGCGTGTATGAACAGGCAGTGTCTGTTCCCGTCGCCGTGCAGGAATATGAAAATAGACCATAAAAAATATCTGGATCTGTTAAGAAAGCTGCGTTCGATAAAGGGCGTAAAAAAGGTGTTCATTCGCTCCGGCATAAGATTTGACTATCTTATAGCCGACCGCGACGACACGTTTTTCAGAGAACTTTTAAAGTATCATGTAAGCGGTCAGCTCAAGGTCGCGCCCGAGCACGTTTCCGATAATGTGCTAAAGCATATGGGAAAGCCGGAAAACTCTGTATTTAACAGGTTTTCTGAAAAGTTCTACAGGCTCAACGAGCAAATGGGATTAAAGCAGTATCTTGTTCCATATCTGATGTCGAGCCATCCGGGAAGCACTCTGCGCGATGCCGTCGAGCTTGCGGAGTATCTGTGCCGCAACAGGATTAACCCTCAGCAGGTTCAGGACTTCTATCCAACACCAGGAACCATATCTACCTGTATGTTCTATACGGGCATAGATCCGTTTACGATGAAAGAAGTCTATGTGGCGCGCTTGCCAAAGGAAAAGGCGATGCAGAGAGCGCTGCTGCAATTCAGAAATCCGGACAATTATGAAATAGTTAAAGAGGCGCTGCTGAGCGCAGGACGCGGGGATCTCATAGGCAATGGTCCCGGCTGCCTGATACCTTATGACAAGCGCATGATGATAAAAAATACAAGCATGAAAGGTGAGAAAAACAATGGCAAAGCTGCTCAAAGGAAAAGAAGTATCGGACAGAATAAAGGACGAGCTCAAGGAAGAGGTAAAAGCTCTCAAAGAAAAGGGAATAGAGCCGGGGTTAGCGGTGATACTCGTAGGCGAGGATCCGGCAAGCAAGGTATACGTAAATAATAAAAAGAAAGCTTGTGAGTATATAGGCATAAACTCGTATGAATATCTGCTTCCGGCAGAGACGTCACAAGAGGAGCTTATTTCACTTATAGAAAAGCTCAACAATGATGAGCGCGTATCGGGAATACTCTGTCAGCTGCCGGTTCCGGATCATATTGACGATCAGGCTATAATAAACGCGATTGCTCCGGAAAAAGACGTAGACGCATTTCATCCCGTTAACGTCGGCAAGATAATGACGGGCAATTTTGATTTTGTGCCGTGTACTCCAGCAGGAGTTATGGAGCTTATAAACGAGTCGGGTATAGACGTATGCGGCAAAGACTGCGTTGTGGTGGGACGCTCAAACATAGTTGGAAAGCCGATGGCAATGCTGCTTTTGCATCGCAGCGGAACGGTAACGATATGTCATTCAAAGACTCGTGAGCTGGCTGAAATAACACGCAAAGCTGATATTCTTGTGGCAGCTGTGGGCATTCCTGAATTTATTAAGGGAGATATGATAAAGCCGGGCGCGGTAGTTATCGACGTCGGAATAAACAGGATAGCTCCGAAAAAGCTTGTTGGCGATGTTGAATTTGAAGCAGCTGAAAAGATAGCAGGAGCTATAACGCCTGTGCCTGGCGGAGTTGGTCCTATGACTATTGCTATGCTTATGAAAAATACCGTTAAGGCTGCTCAGATCAATGCTCAGAAATGAATAACATAACCACGGCATTGTGTTGTTTTTTCAGCATAAGTTTAATTTTCAGCTTTATAATATCTAAAAAATACAGATAAAATTTTGTATTATATAAATATTTTTAACAAAAATTCACTAAATTTTAAAATATAAAGTTCATCGGGATTGACACATCAAAAAAAATGAGTTATACTATAGCTGTAAAAACGGATATATTCCGTGATATACGGCAGTACAAGCATATCTGCCGGATACAAATCATAAATCGAATTAAGCTTCGATGAAAGGAGAAAATTTTTCATGACGTTTGAAACTGCGTTAAAAAAGATCAAGGCAAAGTTTGAAGAGGTTGATGCTTCAAAGCTGGCAGATATGGCAGTACAGGTTACATTGACAGACGAGGATTGCGGCGGTACTCTGTATTTCAAGGCTGCCGAAGGCAAGGTTGTTGTTGAGGGTTACGACTATCGTGATAACGATGCTGTCATAGATATTGACAGAAAGGCTTTAAACGACATCCTTTCAGGAAAGCTCACACTTGACAAGGCTATCGAAAAGGGACTTGCTACTGCAAAGGGTGATTTCGATAAGCTTGCAACACTTAATGATGCTATTCCTAAGTATGTGGCGCCTTCCAAGAAGGAAGAGGCTGAAAAGCCTGTTGCTGCACCTGCAGCTGCTGAGCCTGTTAAGGAAGAGCCGAAAGCTGAGGCTGTAAAACCTGCTCCGGTAAAGAGCGCAACTGTAAAGAAGGCTGCTGAGCCTGCTGCTAAGAAGCCTGCTGCTAAAAAGACAACAGTAACTAAGAAGGCTGCAACAGTTAAGAAGAGCACAGCTAAAAAAGCGTAATTATATATTTGCATAATCATTGCGGATCTTGTTTTGAGATCCGTTTTTTTGTCTATTTTTCAGTTATAAATCATATATTTTCTGTTATTTTAAATTATTAGGTTGAAATACGGCATTATTTTAAATATAATATAGCTGTAGATATGTATATAAAGAATTATGGCACAGCGAAAAAAGGTTGTTTATACATGGATAATAGTTAAATATGATAATTCAGAAAACAGATGTTATACTGTATAATCAGATCAAGGCATAAGCCGGATCATCAATAATGAGGAGGTAAAACAAATGGATTTCGGCAAGGATTTTATATGGGGCACTGCTACCGCATCTTTTCAGGTAGAGGGTGGAGCCGACAAGCGCGGTGAGAATGTATGGGATATGTTCTGCCGCAAAGAGAATGCTGTAAAGTATGGTCATGACGGGCTTATCGCATGTGATCATTATCACAGATTCAAAGAAGATGTTGCGATTATGAAGGAAATGGGTCTGAACGCATATAGGCTGTCTCTTTCATGGCGCAGGATAATAAACGAGGACGGCAGTCTGAACGAGGATGGAGTACGTTTTTACAATGAGCTTATAGACGAGCTTTTAAACTGCGGGATCGAGCCGTATGTTACGCTTTTCCACTGGGATTATCCACTTGATCTGTATCATCGAGGCGGCTGGCTCAATCCTGATTCTCCAAAGTGGTTTGGAGAGTATACAAAGATTGTGACAGAGTTGTTTTCTGACAGGGTAAAGAACTGGTTCACACTAAATGAAACACAGTGTTTCATATCGCTCGGTCACGGTCTGGGAATACATGCGCCCGGACTAATGATGTCTGAGGAGGAGGTAATGCGCTGCGCGCATAATGCGAATAGAGCGCATGGTCATGCGCTTGCAGCTATACGCGCATACTCCAAACAGAAAGCGTCTGTCGGCTTTGCGCCCGTAGGCTCAGTAATAGTGCCTGAGACGGACGATCCAAAAACAGTAGCTGCCGCAAGGAAGCGCATGTTTGAGGTATCACATCCGCGCTATTGGGGCAACGCTATATGGATTGATCCGATAATGCTCGGAAAATATGATCCGGAGCTTATGGAGTATTTTGCAGACCACAAGATCAGCGTTACCGATGAGGACATGAAGCTCATAGGCGGGGATCTTGATTTCATGGGTATGAATCTGTATGTTGGCGAAAGATTCGGGCTGAACGGCAGAACACCGCTCAAGGTCGGCTTTGACATGACCGCGATCGAATGGGAGGTCATACCTGAGGCTATATACTGGGGCGCAAGATTCTATTATGAGCGCTACAAAAAGCCGATACTTGTAACAGAAAACGGAATGGCGAATACGGATATGATAAGCGCTGACGGCTGCGTTCATGATCCTCAAAGGATAGAGTTCATGCGCCGTTATCTTTGCGAGCTCAACCGCGCAATGCGCGACGGCAGCGAGGTGATGGGATACATGCACTGGTCGCTCATGGACAATTTTGAGTGGGCTGAGGGTTATCAGAAACGTTTCGGTCTTGTGTATGTTGACTATAAGAATGAATGCAGACGCATAGTGAAGGACAGCGGAAAATTCTATGCAGACATTATAAAAACACGCGGAGCGAACCTGTAATATATGTTAGGCGGCAGTAAAAAATACCCAGGGTTTTTGAATGAGTAAACAAATTATGAACAAAGTTCATGAATATCATTAATGCAC
>CALXSS010000051.1 GCA_944391225.1 uncultured Clostridia bacterium | reverse complement strand
ACTCTTGAGGTGGGCGGTATAGGCGTTGACGGACGCTCAATGGTAACAAAGACAGATTTCCGTTTCCTCCATACTCTTGAGAACATGGGCCCATCACCTGAGCCAAACCTTACAGTGCTCTATTCAAGTGCACTTCCGGCAACATTCAAGAAGTATGCGGCTGAGATATCTATCCGCACAAGCTCGATCCAGTATGAGAATGATGATGTTATGAAACCTGTTTGGGGCGACGATTACTCGATCTGCTGCTGTGTATCGGCTACACAGACAGGTAAGGAAATGCAGTTCTTCGGAGCTCGCGCTAACCTTGCAAAGTGTCTGCTTTACGCTATCAACGGCGGTGTTGACGTTAAGACGCGTGAGCAGGTGGCTCCGGCATTCAAGCCTATAACATCAGAGTATCTTGATTATGATGAGGTAATTGAAAAGTACAAGGTTATGATGGATTGGCTTGCAGGTCTGTATGTAAATACACTTAACCTTATCCAGTACATGCACGACAAGTACTACTATGAGGCTGCAGAGATGGCTCTTATTGATACAGATGTACGCCGTACATTTGCAACAGGTATTGCAGGCTTCTCGCATGTGGTTGATTCACTCAGCGCTATAAAGTATGCAAAGGTTAAGCCGATACGCGATAACGGTATTGCTGTTGATTTTGAAACAGAGGGCGATTTCCCGAAATACGGAAATGACGATGACCGTGCTGACGAGATAGCTGTATGGCTGCTCAAGACATTCCTTGACGCTATAAAGCGCCGCCGTACATATCGTGATTCAGAGCCTACAACATCGATACTTACTATCACATCAAACGTTGTTTACGGCAAGGCTACAGGCAACATGCCTGATGGCAGAAGAGCGGGAGCTCCGCTCTCACCTGGAGCAAACCCGAGTTATGGCGCAGAACAGAACGGTCTGCTCGCATCACTCAATTCAGTTGCTAAGCTGCCATATCACTGGGCGCTTGACGGTATTTCAAATACTCAGACGATCAACCCTGACGCTCTTGGTCATACAGAGGAAGAGCAGTCAACTAACCTTGTTCAGGTAATGGACGGTTACTTTGATCAGGGCGCGCATCATCTGAATGTAAACGTATTCGGCAAGGAAAAGCTTATCGACGCTATGGAGCATCCTGAAAAGGAGGAATACGCGAACTTTACAATACGTGTATCGGGATACGCTGTTAAGTTTATCGACCTTACACGTGAGCAGCAGCTCGATGTTATCTCGCGTACCTGCCATGGCAGAATATAATGGCAATATGACCGGTATCGTCCACTCGCTTGAGAGTTTCGGCTCGGTGGACGGTCCTGGTGTTAGATTTGTGGTATTTTTGCAGGGCTGCAATATGCGCTGCAAATACTGTCATAACCCCGAAACGTGGAGCAGGGACGGCGGTGAGGAATGGACAGCTCAGGATCTGTTTGAACGCGCGTGGCGTTACAGGAATTACTGGGGCAAAAACGGTGGAATAACTGTTAGTGGTGGAGAACCGCTCGTGCAGATGGATTTTGTGACTGAGTTTTTCAGGATCGCAAAGGAGCACGGTGTTCATACTACCCTTGATACTGCCGGTCAGCCTTTCCGTGAAGATACTGATTTTCTAAAAAGGTTTGATGAACTGCTTGCTGTTACAGATCTTGTCATGCTTGATCTTAAGGAAATAGACGATGATAAGCACCGTGAGCTCACGGGAGTAGGGAACAGGAATATCCTGAGAATGGCTGAATATATTTCTGAAAAGGGAGTGCGCATGTGGATTCGCCATGTGCTTGTGCCCGGGCTTACAGACGAACGTCTTGAGGAGACTTATACTTTTATACAGAAGCTTGGTACTGTGGACAAGGTGGAGATCCTGCCTTACCACACATTAGGACTGTTCAAATGGGAAAAGCTTGGCATAGATTATCCGCTCAGCGGCTACCGCACCCCGGATAATGAGGAAATAGAAAGAGCGCGCAGTATACTGCACGCTGTATGATAAAAGCATCACCTTAGGTAAAAGCGCCTATGGTGATGCTTTTTTGTGATCCGGAGAGAGTATCGCGCTACACTAAAGGCGGCGAATATGCCGGCGGCATAGAGGGAATGGACGACGCGGCTGTGAAAATTGTTGTAATGCAGGCGAGAATTTAGGCAATAGCAGCGTTGGTGGTATTGATGGTGAGCATTATTATGATTATATAAAAAATAGCTGCATTATCTGAACCGTCATCAGGATAGCTGCGGAATAATATCTAAACACCTCTGACGGATAGAAGTTAAGCGCTGTATTGACAGAGACGCAGACATCAGGTACAAGAATAAAAAACTGTAACACAGTGGTTGTTCAGAGCAATATTTGAATTGCGGCACTTTGGCTAAGTCTGAGGTGTCGTTTTTTTGTCAGAGGATCGTTATAAATTGGTTATATAGAGCAATGCTGCTCACAATATAGCATATTTTTCAACTGTTAATGTATTTGTTCCTGAGCCGCACACAGCTTTGGCGGTTTGGCGGAAGCTGGGATATGCTTAAGCGTTCTGTCAAAGCCGTACTAATGTATTTCGGAACATATAATAAAATAATAAAAAAAACGGTGCACAAAAACCTGCACATATTGCAATTATTCAAAATAAATGGTAAAATGAATATAATATATGGCAGATAAAGTAATGGTATAAATATTTAAGTTAAAATGTCGGGGGTGGAGGCATGTCTATATTTGCTGAAAAACTTACACGAATGATGAGTTAGAAAGGAGTTACGCCGTATCAGCTTGAAAAGCTTGGATTCTTGAAGCGCACAACGCTCTTAAAATATGCAAACGGCAAGAGTAAGCCGCCGGATTCACATTCGCTTGAGGAGCTGATCCGCGTGATGGCTCTCGGTATTGATGAGGCGGAAGAGTTGCGTGAGGCATACGCCATAACCAAAATCGGAGAGCCTATATATTTCAGGCGTAGGCATGTTGAGGCGCTCTTGAAGGTGATAAACAATACAACGGTGTATCCGTTCGACTGGCAGCGCCACAGCTCATTGAAACTCAAGCGTGATATTGAGTGTATCAATGGTAAAGTGAACGTGGTAAATCTGCTCGGTGTGGTGCTTTCAGCCGAGGCGGAGGAGAATGATCCTGCAATAAAAATAATTGCCCAGCCGGAGAGCAACCGCGAGCTTATGTCGTGTCTTACGACTATCACGAGTACAGAGTCTGCGCTTTCAGTCGAGCATATCATCTGTATTGACAACAAGAGCGCAATTAATGACAATGCGTACAATATTAATATTCTAAAGGAAATAATGCCGCTCATAGTGTCGGGCGCAGCATATGCGCCGTTCTATTATTATGATGATGTGAAAAGTCATATAAATCAATTCACAAGCTTTCCAAATATCATCATAACGAGCAAGTATGCCATGATCATCTCTTATGAACTTGACAAGGCTGTAATATCTGGCTTTGGGGACTTTGTTAATATGCAGATATCGATATTTGAGGATATGAAAAAGCGCTGTGACAAATATGTGCAAGCACTGCCAGGACCACTTGATATGCTTTCTTATTATTAGCAAGTCGTTGACAGTGCGGATAACATCATACCGATTTTTCTGTGATGCCTGATCCGTGTCTGTTCCCATTCCTTGACGAGGAGATCATGAGAAAATACGCAAATTTTGACTTACCTCATATAGACGAGGCAGTCGAGCTGCTTGTAGACAGGGTAAGGCGCTATCGAGAGGGCATGGAGAAAAAGGTGGAGATAAGTTTCTGCACAAGACAGGGCTTTAAAAGCTTCATGGAAACAGGGATAATAACGGAAATACCGGCGATATACTATACTCCGTTTAATATGGACGTAAGGCTTTTGATGGTGGGTCGGCTGTACAGGGCTATGAAAAAAGGGATATATAAATTAAAGATATTGGACGATAGATTCAACATCAAAAACATCAGCTTTGCTTGCTACAACGAATACAGCATGACCTACTGCTACAATCATCCTGTAAAGGGTATGCTCGCGTTTGGATTCCGTGAGCGCAGCACAGTCACGTCGATATATGATTACTTCACGACGCTTGAGGAACAGAACCTGCTCTTGAGCGATGTAGAAACAGAGCAGTTTGTGAAGGAAGTGCTGGATGGGAAGATATAAATAAAGTGCGAAGCAGCATGAGCGAAAAAATTTGTCATTGACCGTGGTATGATGACCTATATTTACTGCGGTTTTTGGTTTGACGAGTATGACGCTCTACTTAATCCATCATTGATAGAATTTTTTTATCATGTTATAGAAAAATACTGCATATATACAAAAAGCATTTTGTCAATAGAAAACAGTGTTTTTGATAATTTACTTTTTAACCTCTTATGTTATAATTATATCATAAGAGGACAAAATGGTCAGTGTTCTGCTGATACATGGTTCGCAGGACTATGCCTTGCATATTCTGCGGTATGACATATCCTATATAATGGTATAGCTCCGATTTTTAATGTGTTTTGTTATTTTGTACTCTCCCTCTTTCTAAATAGTTTCTCTAAAGGATATGTTTGCCCCAAATACCGCAGATGAATATCACGCGCTGCTTAGATAAGGCAGTAAGGCGATTCACACCGCGAATATGACCGCGGAATATATTCACAATACCTTGAGCCGCCTGTGCAGTATAAGACTGTATGGGCGGTTGTTTTATTCAGTGTGCTTTGCGGAATTATTTATGTATCATGATTTGGTGGATTGGCTGTGAAACGCAGTTTTACGATCGTAATATATTTTTTAAGGAGGCGTATATATGAGAAAAAGTATTATTGCTTTGACGGCAATAGCGGCAATAGCGATACAGGGTGTGCCGTGTGTTGCCGCGGAGGGTGCTGTGCCGGTACAGGCTTATGTGGATCCTTATGACGAACGGCAAACTATGGACGGAGTAGGCGGCGGTATAACATGGTACAAGGACTGGCTGACAGAAAACAAGTACAGCGATGAAATATTCGATTGGCTGTTCAACAAGGCTGGACTTGATGTTATTCGTTTCAGAAACACTTACGAATATGTTCTGGAGGACGGAACCAACGATTTCAAGCCTGAGCAGGAAAAGGAAATAATAGAAAAGGCAGAGGAGGCAGCGGGTCATGAGATGACTGTATTATTAAGCTCATGGTCGCCCTCGGGAGAGCTGAAGGACAATGATACCGTAGCAGGCGGCGTCACTCTTAAAAAGGATGAAAACGGCAGCTATGTTTATGATGAGTACGGAGATTATTATAAGCGTGCCATAGAGGCATATCGTGAGGCAGGAGTCGACATAGACTATCTTAGTATCCAGAACGAGCCTGATTTTAAGGCTGACTATGACAGCTGTCGTCTGGATGCGGCAGAAAGCGCGGAGATAGCAGGTTATCCTGAGGCGTATTCCGCGGTATATAAGGCTCTTTCTGAGCTTGAGTCACCCCCGGGTATGGCAGGACCGGATACAATGTCAGCAAGCTTTAGTGTTCTGGAATCATATGTTGATGCGGTCGAGGCTAAGCACCCCGGCAGTCTTGATATAATAGCGCATCATCTATACACCGGCGGTTATGAGACTGATCCGGATTCATATATAAAGAGCATGAACAAGCTGCGAAATAAATACCCGGACAAGCGCCGCTGGCAGACTGAGTATTATCGCGGGGATCCTGTGCAGACCGGCTGGCTCATACATAACTGCTTTACTGAGGAGGATGCCAACGCGTACATTTACTGGGATACTATCTGGGGTGACAGCGATGAGTCGCCTGTTTCGCTGAAATACCCATGGACGATGGAGTGGAGCGACACAAACAAGGGATATGAAATACACGATAAGCTTTACAGTCTTATGCACTTTGGAAAGTACATGGATCCCGGATATAAGCGGGTAAGCACTACCTGTTCAGTGCAGGAGGTGAAGGTGTCGGCGTATATCTCACCGGAGGCAGACAAGCTGACATTTGTTATAGTAAATACAGGCGAAAGCGACGCGGATGTGGCTCTTGGACTTAACGGATACAATGATGAGAGCTCAGAGGTTTTTGTATCTGATTTTTCAGAGGGCGGAACAGACAGATTTGCATCTAAGGGAGCTATGGTAAACGGCAGCGTTGAGGTGCCTGCATATGGCATGGCTACTGTTGCGATTGAGGGCAGTCGCGGCGAAAAGCCATCGGAGATATTAACGGCAGACGAAAGCTGGCGCGAGGGGCTGAAAGCGCCAGAGGCTGTTGCTGTATATGGCACACCGGATGCTATTGATGCCAAAGCTGACAGCGCATGGGAAAACGCAGGCTTTATAAATGCGGAGCGCGCAGCTCATGGCGATCACGGCGCGTCAGCGCGGTTCAAGCTTATGTGGGACGAGGAAAATCTGTATGTATATGCAGAGGTCAGCGACACAACTCCAGATACAGCCGCTGAGGACGCGCATCAGCGTGACTCGGTGGAGCTGTTCATCAATGAGGATGGCACAAAGCCGGATTCATACGGCGAGGGTGACGGACAGTACAGAGTCGATCTCAATAATGAACGCAGCTATGGAAGCGGAGCATCAGAAAATGACGGATTCATAACAGCTGTTGAAAAGACAGACACAGGCTATATTGTAGAGGCGGCATTGCCGTTTAGAGCCACAGCGCCGGAGACAGGTAACAAGATAGGCTTTGACTTCCAGGTCAATGACGCGCATGGAAACGGTGAGCGCGGATACATATTGAAATGGAGCGATGCAACAGATCTTACATGGTCAACGCTTGAGGATATAGGCACAGTAGTCCTTACCAAAGGAATAACTGTTGAGGTAAACGGCGAGGCGCTTAAGGCAGACGTAGAGCCGGAGCTCTATAATGACAGTGTGCTTATACCGTTCAGAGCGTTATTCGAGGCGCTCGGCGCAGAAGTTGAATATATTGACGAGGGTCAGTATGTGAGGGCGTCAAAGGACGGTATGGAGATCGAACTGCAGATAGGCAGCCTCAGCGCGAAGATAAACGGTGCAGAATATCAGATGCCTGTAGCTCCGGTCATATCAAATGAAAGAACTCTTGTGCCGCTGAGATTTGCCGCCGAGGCGCTCAATGCCGAGGTAAACTGGGACAGCAGCCTCAGCAAGGCAAGCATAGTGATGGAATAATTTGTATAGCTTCGTTTGCGGTTTTATCGGCTGCTCATCGACAGTTCATTCTACCCGACAGCCTTTTTAGGCTCTCGGTATTGAAAACAGCCAAAAATTGTGGTACAATAAGTATATCGATTCAATTAATGCGCAGGCGCAGCCTTTGCTGTGCCGGCGTATGATATACGGAGGCTGCAATGAAAAATAATAAAGATGAATGGACTATTGTTATAAAGCCCAAATCAGGCTGGTTTGATATAAGCCTGAAAGAGATATGGAAGTATAAGGATCTTATCTTTATGTTCCTTAAGCGTAATTTTAACAGTTCATATAAGCAGACAGTTCTGGGTCCTATATGGTTCCTTATAACGCCGCTTATGTCTACTACAATGTTTACGCTTATATTCGGAAAAATAGCGAATATTTCTACAGACGGAGTGCCGCAGTTTTTGTTCTATATGTGCGGCAACGCAGCATGGGGATACTTTTCAACATGCCTTACCTCAACAGCATCTACATTCACGGGTAACGCGTATCTGTTCGGAAAGGTGTATTTCCCTCGGCTTGTGTCGCCTATAACCTCGGTGATCTATGGTCTGCTGTCGTTTATGATACAGATGCTGCTGCTGGCTGTGTCTATGATAATATTTGCCGCGCGTGGCGAGGCGGTGTATCCGAATATACATATGATCTTGCTCCCGCTGCTGGTACTGCAGATGGCATTGCTTGGCTTGGGAGTAGGAATAATAATATCCTCGCTCACAACTAAATACAGAGATCTTTCAATATTGGTCGGATTTGGCATGCAGCTGTGGATGTATGCCACTCCTGTGGTATATCCCGTATCGCAGGCGGCAGCTATCAATCCAGAGCTGGCAAAGCTCGTGATGCTCAACCCGGTCGCGCCGATCGTGAATAATTTCAGATACGCGATCCTTGGCTGCGGCTCTATGGATTATAAGTATTGGGCAATAAGCTGGCTTGTTACATTTGTTTTCCTTTTCTTCGGAATACTGATATTCAGCAGAGTAGAGAAAACATTTATGGATACGGTGTGATGCAAGGAGACGGTCAAATGGCGAATGACGTAGTAATAGAAATAGATAATGTAAAGAAACAGTACAGATTAGGCACCATAGGCGGAGGCACGCTCAAGGGCGATCTTCAGAGCTGGTGGGCAAGAGTCAGGCACAAGGAGGATCCAAACACAAAGGTAGGATCAAAGGTGTATGCTAAGAACGAGAAGTTCATGGCGCTTAACGGTGTTTCGTTCAGTGTCAGAAAGGGCGAGACTATCGGTCTTATAGGCGGAAACGGGGCTGGAAAATCTACTTTATTGAAGCTCCTTTCACGCGTCACTGCGCCGACTGAGGGTGAGATAAGGATAAAGGGCAGAATATCCTCGATGCTTGAGGTGGGAACAGGCTTCCATCCGGAGCTTACGGGACGAGAGAATACTTATCTCAATGGTGCAATACTTGGCATGAACAGACGCGAGGTAGACGCGAAAATTGAAGATATAATAGAATTTTCAGAATGCCGGCAGTTCATTGATACTCCTGTAAAGAGGTATTCCTCAGGAATGTTTGTAAAGCTCGCGTTTTCTGTGGCGGCACACCTTAACTGCGATATAATGCTAATGGACGAGGTGCTTGCTGTAGGAGACATGGCATTCCAGAAAAAATGTATAGACAAAATGGTATCGGTAGCCCGCGATGAGGGCAAGACAATAATATATGTCAGCCATAATATGCAGACTATACGTCAGCTATGCAGCAGATGTATAGTTCTCAGAAAGGGCGAGGTCATCTTTAACGGCGATGTTGAGGAGGGTATAGGCATATATCTGCGCAATGACGAGGTCACCGCAAAGCTGTTCAATGATTTTACCGACTGTCATAAGTTCAATTTCCTGACAGACAAGGTAATGATGGATTCGATCGAGGTGCTCGAAAAAGAGATCTGCCGCTTTATAGATGATGAAAGAATAAGGTTCAGATTAAAATTCCGCTGTCTTGAGAATGTAGAAAAGCTTTCATTCAGAATGATGATACACAACAATGACCAGGTGGTAACTGCAACAAGCGTTTGTTACAATTTCATGAGCTGTAAAAAGGGCGAAAGCTATGAAAAGATATTTGAGCTTGATGTGACGCCATTGGCAAGCGGCGTATATAAGGTTTTGCCGGTGCTGTTTGAGATAAACGAGATAGGCGGTGTAATAGACGCCGATGCGGTATATCCCGGTCTTGTGTTTGAGCACGAGAAAACAACTGTCTTAGACTGGAGGAGCAAGCTATACGGCGATACCGCGCTTGACGATATGATCTGTATAGAATAGTTTTGATCAGATATTGACTATTAGAAAATAATGTGGTAAAATATCTGTAGTAGTAATTTGTGGATATGTCAAAATACCTTTAAAACAAAGGATAATTACAGATTTATTGTATTAACGAAACAGTTATTTTGACTATATTTGCGATATACATAAAAGGACGGTGATCAAACTCGGAAACGAGCGTGAGCTGATCTTTAGAAAATCAACTGCTGTCAATGGATTTGACAGCAGTAAACAAATAATACAAGGAGTGGATGGAAAATGAAATATTTGATCGGTGTAGATCTTGGCACATCAGGAACAAAGACAGTGCTGTTTGACAGTGAGGGAAATGTAATAGCGTCAAAAACAGTTGAGTACCCAATGTATCAGCCGCAGAACGGCTGGGCGGAGCAGGATCCTGCTGACTGGTACAATGCGGCGGTGGAAACTATAAAATATGTGTCCTCAGGCGTTGACAAGGAGGATATTGCCGGACTGGGCATATCCGGACAGATGCATGGTCTTGTAATGCTCGATGAAAACAATGAGGTCATACGCCCGTCTATCATCTGGTGTGACCAGAGAACAGGCGCGGAGTGCGAGGAGATAAACCGCAGAGTAGGCGCTGAAAGATTAGTTGAAATTACAGCTAATCCGGCTATGACAGGCTTTACAGCTGCTAAGATCCTGTGGGTAAGAAACAATGAGCCGGAGAACTATGCAAAATGCCGTCATATACTTCTGCCGAAAGACTATGTGCGCTTTAAGCTCACAGGCGAATTTGCAACAGAGGTTTCAGACGCAAGTGGCATGCAGCTTTTGGATATAGCTAACCGCTGTTGGTCAGACGAGGTCCTCGAAAAGCTGGAGATAGACAAGTCTATGCTTGCTAAGGTATACGAAAGCCCTGAGGTTACAGGCGGTATCACAGCCGAGGCAGCCGCGCTCACAGGTCTTAAGGAGGGCACTATAGTAGTAGGCGGCGCAGGCGACAATGCGGCAGCAGCGGTAGGAACAGGTGTTGTCACAGACAAAAAGGCATTTACAACAATAGGAACATCAGGAGTTGTTTTTGCGCATACTTCAAAGATGAGCCTTGATAAAAAGGGCAGAGTTCATACCTTCTGCTGCGCGGTGCCGGGTGCATGGCATGTTATGGGCGTTACACAGGCGGCGGGACTTTCGCTCAAATGGTTCCGTGATAATTTCTGTGAAAGTGAAATGAAAACTGCCGCTGAGATGGGCGTTGATACATATTATCTGACCGATAAGGAGGCTGAAAAGTCACCGATAGGCTGCAACAGACTCATATATCTGCCGTATCTGATGGGTGAGAGAACACCGCATCTTGATCCGGACTGCCGTGGAGTATTCTTTGGTCTTTCCGCAATGCACACAAAGCGCGATATGATAAGAGCCGTTATGGAGGGAGTTTCATATTCACTGCGCGACTGCCTTGAGATACTGCGCGAAATGGGCGTAGATGTATCAGATATGACAGCCTGCGGCGGCGGCGGCTCTTCACCGCTGTGGCGTTCAATGCTTGCCGATATTTACAACTGCCCTATCAAGACAGCTGTATCAAAGGAAGGTCCGGCGCTTGGTGTTGCGATACTCGCCGGTGTTGGCGCGGGTCTTTATCCGTCAGTTGAGGAGGCATGTGAAAAAATGATACGCTATAACGCTCCGCAGGAGCCTGTAAGCGAGAATGCGGCTGAGTATGACAAGCTTTACAGCGTTTACACAGAGCTTTATGGTGATCTTAAGGATACTTATAAGAAACTCGCTTCTATCTGATGAACTGATATTGATAAAAAAATCACAAAAAATTTAAAATAGATATTGCAACATGTTTCGATTTGTGATACAATACGTCTATGGTAACCAACCATGCAATTAACGGTCACAAATGACGGCGGAAACATCTGCTCTGCCGGCTGAATAAGGAGGAGATTTTTATGTCAAATATCTGGCATGACATCAGCCCTAAAAGGATTTCACCTGAAAAATTTATGGCGGTAATTGAGATCCCTGCAGGCTGCAAGAACAAGTACGAAATGGATAAGGATACTGGTATGCTCCGCTTGGATAGAGTGTTGTTCACTTCTACCCACTATCCTGCAAACTACGGCTTTATTCCAAGGACATATGCGGAGGATCATGACCCTCTTGATGTTCTGGTGCTTTGCCAGGAGGTCATAGTGCCTATGACTCTTGTAGAGTGCTATCCTATAGGCGTACTTAAGATGATAGACAACGATCAGGTGGACGAAAAGATCATAGCAATACCTTTCAATGATCCTTCATATAATTGCTATACGGATCTTTCGCAGCTTCCGTCACATTTATTTGATGAAATTTCCCATTTCTTTAAGGTATACAAATCTCTTGAAGGAAAGACCACAGTTGTGAATGAGGTGCTCGGAGCCGAGGAGGCAAGAGAGATAATCGCAAAATGTATTGCTTCATATAAAGAGAACTATTGCTGATAAAGATATAGGGGCTGCGAAAAGCATATGGAGTGAATTTCTAAAGCCCCGCAAGGCTGATCCAAAACTCGGCGAGTTTTGGATCAGCCTCTTTTTATATCCATATTGACAGGCGCAGAGCTTAAGTGTATAATACTCATATACGAGGCTTCGGCTGTAGTTAAATTAAGATATTTTGAGGTAAAGCTGATGATACTGACAACTGATTCGATCAAGGATCCGATAGGAATAGATGATACTTCGCCTGAATTTGCATGGATAACAGAGGATATAAAAAACGGCGCTGTGCAGAAAAGTTATAGGATCAGAGTGTATAAAGACAGTGATATTGTGTGGGACAGCGGGGAGGTGTTTTCCGATGAGTCATGCGGTATCAGCTATGGAGGAGAACCGCTGCAACCCTGCACAAGGTATTGCTGGGGCGTGGAGCTGACTGACAGCAAGGGCGGGGTATACCGCTCAGAAAACGCGTATTTTGAAACGGCTCTGATGGGCGCGGACAAATCAGTCTGGAGCGGCGCTCAATGGATATGCCCTGATGGATACTGTGTAAATCCTATGTCGCTTGAATGCTATTCCTTTGAGTGCAGCTTCAGGATCATTTCAGGCAGCTGTGCCGGCATAGTGCTGAGCGCGCGGAACAGGGATAACTATATTCTTTTTAGTGTCAACAGGGGTGATGATACGTTGACCATCACCGAGTATTCAGACAACGCGTGGGAAGACAGAGAGCCAACCGAGAAAATACTATTAAGGGCGGATATACTCGGGCTTGAAATGACGGGCAGCAACAGGATCAGGATATATGTGGACGGAAGGAATGTAAGCGTCATGATAAACGGTCAAAGCGTGATAAGCATGGCTCCTGTAATGCCTGAGAGCCATCCATTCAGACCTCAGAAATCGCGCCTAATGTCAGTGGGCTTTCGTCAGTACGGCAGCGCGGTATTCTACAGTGATATTGATATAAGGGATATGCGCTATGACAAGACTCTTTGTTCTCTTGACAGCAGCTGCACAGGACCTCTCACAAGCCTTGGCGCTGTCGAAAACGGCGGAATAAAGGTCGAAAACTCATTTGAAATAACTTCACCGCAGCATGCGCCAGTTTTTGTCAGGCTGTTCAAGACAGGCAAAGGATTGAGATCGGCGAGAATGTACTCAACAGCACATGGATTTTATACCGTTTCGGTCAACGGGGTGCGTGCGGGCAGCGGCTGTTACGCTCCGGGGTTTACTGATTACGATATGAGGATACAGTACAGAACCTGTGATATTGCTGATTTGCTTATAGACGGTGAAAACAAGCTTTGCGCGGTCGTAGGTCATGGCTACTATTCCGGTTTTGCAGGCTATAATAGAAACGCGGAGGTATACGGGAGCGTACCGTCATTTCTGTGCAAAATAGTTCTTGAATATGAGGACAGACAGGAGATGATCGTCACAGACGGTTCATGGAGATATTCTGACATGGGTCCGGTTATAGATTCTGATTATCTGCAGGGCGAGACCTTTGACGCGCGCCTTGCGGGAATATCAGCATATAAGATGTGCGCGGTGAAGATGTGGCAGGGCTCACCGCTGCCTGTGAACGGCAGCGCTGTTCTGCCTCCGTTCCGGCTTGAGGCTTCTCCGCTGAGCCTTGCAGAAATACGAGGCACAGTCAGAGGAGTATTTATAAGAGAATACCCAAAGGGTCATTATATTTATGATTTCGGCGAGAATATAGTAGGCGCGGTGCGTATAAGGGCAAGAGGAGAAAGGGGCATGTCTGTCAAGATACGATATGGAGAGATGTGCTCTGCCGATGGCTCTGTGTATCTTGCAAACCTCCGTTCCGCTGCAAATACTGATGTATATATATTCCGCGGCGACGAAACTGAGGTATATATGCCCGAATTTTCATCTCATGGCTTCAGATATGCCGAGATAAGCGGATGCGGCAATAGTTTAGAGGATATATATATTGAGTCTGTTAACGGGATCATAATTTCGGGAGCGGGCGGCAAAAGAGGTGAGTTTGTCTGCTCAAATGAGCTTATCAATCAGCTGCAAAAGAATATTGTGCGCGGAGCTGTAGGCAATCTCTTGCTTGTGCCTACGGATTGCCCGCAGCGCAACGAGAGGATGGGCTGGACGGGCGACGCTCAGGTATTTATAGCCACAGCGGCATATAATCTTGATGTCTGCGCGTTCATGCGGAAATGGCTCAAGGATGTCCGCGATGCGCAGCTCAGGTATAACCGCGGCGGCGCTGTGCCCGATACAGCTCCGCTTTGTGGCGACAACAGACCTATGGGCGGCTGTGGTGGCTGGGGAGACGCAGCCGTGATCGTTCCATGGGAACTGTACATGGCTTATGGACAAAGGTCTGTACTTGAAGAAAATTATGAGCTGATGCGAGGCTGGGTGGATTATATAAGCAGTGATGAGCGAATGAACAGGGGAATAAGGTATATAGACGGACAGGCAAGAATAGACCGTTCAGATACCGCGTCAGAGCCTTATATTCAGGTACAGCAGAGCCGTGGAGATCATCTTGCCGCTGATGCCTCAACTCCGTTTATATTATCCGCAACAGCCTACGCAGCAAACAGCGCAAGAATCATGTCTCTTGCGGCAGGCGTTCTCGGCAGGAACGAGGACGAGGTAAGGTACAGAGAGATATTTGAAAAGATAAAAGCTGCGTTCAATGAAGCATGGGTGAAGGAGGACGGAACTATCGCGTACTGGGGAGAGATGAGCAAGCCGGGGATATGCGATACATATTATTCAGAGACAAATGAAAAAGGAAAGCGTCCGTCACAGACTGCATATGCTCTCGCTGTTGATTTTGGACTTATCAAGGTGACAGAGCGGACAGTATACTGCTTTGACAGAACTATACTTGATGCGGATGGCAAGCTGTCTGTGGGATTTTTGGGAGTATCGCATATAATACCTGCGCTTGAAAAAGCAGGGCTGACAGAAACGGCGTACAGCCTGCTGACTCAGGAGGAGTGTCCGGGATGGCTGTACAGCGTTAAAAACGGAGCAACGACCATATGGGAAAGATGGGATTCGTATAACGCTGAAACCGGAGAGTTTGGGGATGTTTCGATGAACTCATTTAACCACTATGCCTACGGAGCGGTGGGAGAGTGGTTTTACAGAGGCATACTCGGAATAAGACCGCTTGTACCGGGGTATAAAAGAATATTGTTAAAGCCGGTGATGGGAAAGGCTCTCAGTTTTGCGGCAGGCAGCCATATGACGCCGAGGGGCAGGGTATACGCTAATTGGAGGCGGTATGGGGATAAGTTTATATACTGCTGTACTGTACCGGGAGGAGTTACTGCCGTATTTGAGCCTGGCGGAGTCTGCCGCCCGGTAAGCGGCAGCGGAGACGTGTGTGAGTACGGCGAGGGCTTTAAGCTTTCAGGCGGAGAGTTTGAGTTTGAAATTCGCATGCCTGACAAAGACAGTGTTGTGTAAAAATCAGAATATTTTCGGTGTGTGTTTGACAGTGGAAATGTATTGTGATAAAATAATTTTAAAGAATAAAGCAGCAGTCTGCCGCAGAAAGCATTCTGCTTGGCAGATAAATATTTAACGGAGGTGCTGGCATGGAGGAATATATAGCAAAGGCGCCGCTTTTCAGAGATCCGATCTATGATGGAGCGGCTGATCCGGTGGTAATATGGAACAGGGAAAAACAGCAGTGGTGGATGTTTTATACAAACAGGAGGGCGTCAGCGCCCGGACCGTTATACTCGTATGTGCACGGTACGGATATAGGCATTGCTGTTTCGGAAGATTTCGGCAAAACATGGCTTTACCGCGGCATTGCGGAGGGACTGGAATTTGAATGGGGACGCAATACTTTCTGGGCTCCGGAAGTGATGTATGATGGAGTAATGTATCATATGTTCTGTACATATCTTAGAGGAGTTCCATACGTATGGGGACATCCCTCATATATAGTTCATTATACAAGCGAAAATCTTTATCAGTGGAGCTATGAGAGCATAGTAGATCTTGGCAGCGAGCCGGTAATAGATGCCTGTGTTCGTCCCATGCCGGACGGAACATGGAAGATGTGGTACAAGCAGGACGCAAAAACATATGCTGCTGTGAGTAAGGATCTTTGCAGCTGGCAGGTGATAGGCGCTGAGGTTACAGACAGGGGACAGGAAGGACCTAATGTGTTTACATTCAAGGGTCATAACTGGCTCATAGCTGACTGCTGGGCAGGACAGCGTGTTTACAGATCAGATACTTTTGACAATTGGCAGTATACGGGTACTATTCTTGAAGAGCCGGGAACAAGAGCTGACGATGGATTCATAGGCGGTCATGCGCATGTGGTAGTGTGCGGAGAAAGGGCATATATATTCTATTTTGTGCATCCGGAACGCACGCAGGAAAATAAAAATGAGGCGTGGATACATGAGGATTACAGAATGAAAAGATCAAGCATACAGGTTGCAGAGCTGATATATGAAAACGGAACGCTGACATGCGACAGAAATGCTCAGATACCTATGGCTCTTGATCCGGCAGGTCAGATATACTGATGCGTATCGTATTTAACAGATCATATCTGTGCTGCGGCTGTAAAAGACGTGTTGCATCAGCGGATGCTGCTATAGCATACAGAGGCTGCTGCATTTGCTCTGACTGCTATGGCAGGCTTGATCGTGTTTCGCCAAAAAGCACATTTGAGGCAAAGGGAATAGTGGAATTTGTTTCAGCAGCATTTTATTATACTGAGATGTACAGAAGTATTTTTCTGGAATATAAGTTCTGGGATATGGAAATGTATGGACATATCATTGGCATAGCTCTCAGAGAATACTTTTCATCATTCAGTGAGCTTGGCGTATATGACTTCATAGCTCCGGTGCCTCTTTCATCACGGCGTATGAAACAAAGAGGATTTAATCAGACCGATATATTCGCTCAGTATATATCACAGGCAATAGATGTTCCTGTGCGTCACTGCATTAAGCGCGTGAGGGATGAGATGGCTCAGAGTACACTCAGTGCAGTTGAACGCGCAGTGAATGTTCGCAAAGCGTTTTCCTGCAGTGAGGATCTCTCAGGCATGAAAATACTTATAGTTGATGATGTATTTACAACCGGAAATACTATGAATGAGTGCGCGAAAGCGCTGTGCCAAGCCGGAGCGGAAAAGATAGGTGGAGCAGTGGCAGCGTATGTTTATAGAAAACAGAATCTGAATATTCCGCTTCCAAGGGTGATGTCTGAAAAATACAGAAAACATACTGTCATTTATCACAAAGGTACTTGACAATCGTTTGGTATTATTATATAATATTTATAAGAGAAGGGGAGCTTATGGCTTATGCCTGAAAAATATCCCCGAAAAAGGAGGAGTATGAAATGGTTAGAAAAGCGTTAACAATGCAGGTTTATCCGGAGTATATAGACGAGTACATAAAGCGTCATAACGAGCTTTGGCCGGAGATGAAAGAGATGATCGGTGAGTATGGCTGCAAGAATTATTCGATCTTTGTAGACAGAAAGACAAATACACTTTTTGCATATTTGGAAATTGATGATCCGGAACGCTGGGCTAAAGCGGCGGACACTGAGATAAACAGAAAATGGTGGGATTACATGGCGCCTATCATGGAAACAAATCCGGATAACAGCCCTGTTGAAATTCCGCTTGAAGAAGCGTTTCATCTTGATTAATTTTATTATCAATGTACGCGCATTTTCGCAGCTTGTTGAATGCGCGGAGGGGCTTTGCCCGGGAATTGAAGCTTTTTGCGCATATCAATAAGCATCATGCATGAATGCGCGCGCATCGGGAATACTATTAACGACCTCAAAACCAATGATGCCCCATAGGAAGGGCGTTTATTCCCAGACAG
>CALXSS010000050.1 GCA_944391225.1 uncultured Clostridia bacterium | reverse complement strand
AGATCCTGCGTATCTTTGCCGACTGCTCAATAGACGGCGTGATCTCATTTCTCTCAATGGATTTTAAAACATCCGATTGTGGCTTTGAACCAAGATACGACAGCTCCACAGCCGCATTTAACGGCAGCTTCTTTTCATCAACCATATCAAGCAGAGGATCAATTAGTTCTGTAAGGCGGATGTAGCGTTGAATTTGTCTTGCACTATCAGGCATATTTTCTGCTATTGTTTCATCAGTACGTGTACCAATTAAATTTGTGCCAAGTTGGCACGAATTTTCTTTACCTGGTCTGCCTGCTTTTCGTTTCATTGCCTCAAGCTTAAGCCTGTACGCATACGCTTTTTCACTGGGCAGTATATGCTCTCGCTGCAAGTTGCTGTCCACAAGCAGTATTGCTGCCGTATCGTCGTCAAGATTCTTCACGATAACGGGTACATTCTTTATACCGGCTATCTCACAAGCCTTTGAGCGTCTGTGTCCGGACAGTATCTCATAACCTCCGTCCTTGTGCGGTCTCGCTATGATAGGCGATAAAATGCCGCTTTCCTTAATACTCGCCACAAGCTCGTCCATGCTCTCATCAAGCAGCACCTTAAATGGCTGTTCCTCAAACGGTTTCAGCTGTGACACAGGCAGCTTTTGCACCCTCTCATTCTTAGGATGCTCCCAGTATCTATATTTATACTGACTTGCACTACTATGACTGTTCTTGTTATTAGAATTATTCCTTCTTCCCATCTGTTCTCACCCCCATTCTACACACGCATATCATATGCGACAGTATTATTGAGCTGTGCTGCTGATGTAGACGGTATATTAAACAAAGATGTTATGAGATAGGCTTTCATGTTATGTATTTTTGTGTTTCGCCTTTCAAAATTCAGCAGAAATGATTCAATAGTTTCATAGTCAACATCTTTAAATCGTTCCTGAACGATTACACCCGGATATACCTCGCCCTCTATGACATACTTATCTCTGTCAACAGTCAGCACCTCAGCCATTATATTAACAATATTATTGATAATACCTTTGCTATGATAAAGACACAGATAATCATAATCTATGTTATGCATCACAACCGATTTGTTTTTGCTGTATCTTTCTATCCATCCTTCTCCTGGATTCACTGATTTTGCTTTTCCCTGCTTGTTATTGATAGATGGATATTTTATATCATCAGTATTTAATTCTTTAGTATTTGATATATTAGTATTTAATTGTATTGTCTGTTCCGATATTGGAGTATCCAATGTGGGATTTTCCCATATAGGTGCGTCCGGCGCAGGAGCGTCAAAAATTGGCTGCTCAGACTCATGTTCATTTACAACAGGTCGTTCATGGATAATATATTCTATATCTTTGAGCTGACCTTTCTCATTTCGCTTTCTATGGCGTTCAAGATATCCCAGCGCTTCAAGCTCTCGTATAACCGTACGTATAGCATCCACTCCCTCCATACTAATCCTTGCCAGACCTTTGAGCGTATAGTCCCATTCCTCCGGCAAGCTAAGCATAAGTGACAGCAGTCCTTTTGCGCGCAGCGACATATTCCTGTTTCTTAAATGATGATTACACATCACTGTAAAATCCCTTGTCTTTTCAACTCTGAATACCGGCATTGTTAAACACTCCTCTTTTTGAAAATTTGCAATATAAAAGACCTAAACTTCATTAAATGAAATTTAAGTCTTTGTAATTTGTACTCTTATTTAACACGCTTCACACGTAAATTATTTATGGTTCTTTAATAAATATTGAGATTTTTATAAATACCGCGCTGAAATCTGGCGGATACTATCCGCCCCTACAACCCCACCATTTCAAAATGAACCTTATTTAACAGCCAATCAAGTGCATTTATTCTTCTTATTCCGTCATAATCTGCATCCGGATCATCATCCAAAGTCAAAATGTATTTAGGATAATTATCTTTTATCTTTTGCAGCGATGCTAATTCACGTTCAAGCGTTTTCTCATCTCTTACACTTGCTGATACTTGAAAATATGTTATTCCATCACTATTCATTGCAACAAAGTCAACCTCCAAAGCCTCGATTTGACCTACATACACGTCATATCCGCGACGCACAAGTTCAAGATACACAATATTTTCCAGTATATGTCCCACACCTGTGCTGCGCCTTCCCAATAGCATATATCTTAATCCAATATCAACAACATAATATTTTTCAAGAGTTTTTAAGTACTGCTTTCCCTTAATATTATATCGTTTAGCTTGGTATATCATCATTGAATCTATCAAGGCTTTTACGTATTTCTCAACAGTTTTAGTATCGATTTTTCTGCCTTCAGATGTCATAGTATTTGCTATTTTTGTTGTTGATAATTGATTCCCTATATTATCGAACACAAATTTTATAACACTCTCAAGCATCTTAACATCAGATATTCTGTATCGAGTTACGACATTCTTTAACAAAACCGTGTTATATATCCCCATAAGATATTCTCGGATCCCTTTTTCATCATTACCAAAATTCAACACGTAAGGAAATGAGCTTTTTTCAATATACTGCCTGTATTTCTCTGTCTGTGAAATATTACTGTCTGTACCAATGCAATACTCGGCAAAAGATAATGGCAGCATTTTTAGTTCAATATATCTGCCTGAAAGCAATGTTGCAAGCTCTCCTGACATAAAATAAGCATTTGAACCTGTTATATAAATATCTGTGTTTTTCTTAATAAATAAACTATCAACTGCTTTTTCAAAACATTTCACATGCTGAATCTCATCTAAGAATATATAGTTCATTTTCTCGGTTAAAAGGCGATCCTTTATATACTTGTACAATTTATGATAGTCTTGCAATTTTTCATAATCCATATCTTCAAAATTGATTGATATGATCTGCTCATTATCAACACCATTGGACAAAAGATACTCTTTATATATTTCAAACAGTGTTGATTTACCGCATCTTCTTATTCCTGAAATGACTTTTATTATTTGCTTATCTTTTGATCTTGTTAGAAAATCAAGATAATCATCCCGTGGAATCATCACAATCACCTCTATCGCTTATTATGTACATTATAACACCAAAATATTTCAATGTCAATATTTTTATGGAATTTACTCCATAAACTCTAATTTTTATTATATTTACTGGATTTCGATATCTAATGTAATATTTTATAAATACAGGTGCGTCTGCAAAGCCTCCGAATACCGTTGTATATTTTCAACAAGACATATTAAGCACATTTTTTACGTATTGTGATCCTTAAACTCTTTAATTTTTTTTCCGGAATAGATTGCGTTAAATTACATCAGAACAAACGGCTTATGTTTCCTTTTCTCAAACTTTTACCATACGCACCACCGTACTGGGTGGATACTATCACTGCAAGGCGCGGATCGGGGTTCTTTATTTTTATGGGGAACTGCAAAAATTTATTGTATGAAAACATCAGGCATTACCCTCCTTTTCCCATGGCCATGGTGATTCCAGCCATTTGAATGTATCAAATTTCGCCGCGCTGTACGGCTCAAGCGGACCATACTGTTCCTCATATTCAGCTTTAAGCCTTTTCATTTTTTCGACCATATCCCTGAACATTGCAAATCCTGTCTTATCCTCAGGATGCGTGTCAAGGAACAGCAGCAAATCGTATGCCGCAAAATTATATTTCTGTAATTCCAATAACTTTTCCTGCTTAGTCACCGGACACACCTCCCCAGCTTTTGCACACGCTGCCATATTCATCGATAGTGAGATCCAGATCTGGGAACAGGGTTCCGCTCATCAGGGCTGAGTCAATATCATACACGCAGTCGAGCTGCTGTATCGGAACATATCCATATCCCAGGCAGCCGCACGACGGGTACGGACACGAGGGCGGAGACGGCTTACAGCCTCCATTATTATTTTCACTCATTGTTGTTCATCCTTTCCTTATTTTTCAGACGATCTTTGTTCGTCTTTAATTTATCATATGCACAAACCTGCTGTTTTGACATTGTATAAACAGATACACGAAAAAAAGCTGCTGCAAAACTCAATGAGTTTGCAACAGCTTTTGTTTGCTGAAGTATATCAAGCAGGCATCCGGCTGCAACGCGCTTTATCCTGCTTACCGCTTATCCGCAGCAGCTGTCACAGCCACAGCTGTTTCCGCAGCTATTGCCGCATCCACTGCCGCTGCCTAACAGATTGCCATCTGAGCAGCAGAACACAAGAAGCGCAATTACTACGATCCAGATCCAATCTGAATTACATCCGTTTCCAAACAAACACATAACCGTTGACCTCCTTTTCTCTGAATGTAATATATACTATTCAGAAAGGAGCAATACTGTTACATTAGTTTTTCTTTGGATTCAGTGAATACATATGTTCCGTCAGGGCTCTTTGAAAAATATACAAAGGTCACTACTCTGCCATGTCTGCGGATTGCAGACGACCAGCCGGAACCATGTATAGTTATTGGCGAGTACGAGCATTCGGGGTAATTATTGTCAACATATCTTGAAAGCTCCTCATGCTGTTCTCTGAACCGAGGTATGTTAAAAAGTCCTTTTCCCGCGATAAGGGTATATAAAGCAGCTGAAAACGCGCCTATAACAACAGCGCTGCGCTTTATTTGCTTATAATTCATCATTTTCGACCTCCCTATGATACTCGTTATATACATCGCGTTTTGAAACTCCGCGTTCGGCAGCGGCAGCTTTAATGGCATCCTTTTGAGTCAGTCCGCTTTCTATAAGCTTATCCACATGCTCCCTGACGCTGAGCAATATATCTGTATTTTCTTCCGTTTCCTCTTCCTCCGAGGCTCCCTCGATAACGAGTACATATTCTCCGCGCGGAGTTTTTTCCTCATAGTAGCTGACAGCGCCGTCAAGAGTTGTTCTTATTATCTCCTCATGCAGCTTTGTAAGCTCCCGCGCCATAGCTATACGGCGCGAGCCGCCGAACACGGAGCGCATGTCTTCAAGAGTAGTGCGCAGCTTATGCGGAGCCTCATAAAAAATAAGAGTATGTCTGTCATTTTTAAGGCTGTCAAGATGCGCGCGCCTGTGGCGCTTATTGACCGACAAAAAGCCCTCGAACGCGTATCTTCCGGCAGGCAGTCCGGAGAGTATAAGCGCTGTTATGCCTGCCACAGGTCCGGGCACAGAGGTTACCTCAATGCCGTTTTCAATGCAAAGCCTGACAAGATCCTCGCCCGGATCTGAGATAGCCGGCGTGCCGGCATCAGATACCTGCGCCACATTCTTTCCCTCATTGAGCAGCTTGATGATATATTCACCTTTAGTCCTTTTATTATGCTCATGATAGCTTGTAAGAGCCTTTGTTATTCCAAAATGATTCAAAAGCTGTAATGTCCTTCTTGTATCCTCGGCGGCGATCAGATCGACAGACCGCAGGACCTCAAGACACCTTGCCGATACATCGCCGAGATTGCCTATCGGCGTAGCGCATAAATATAGTTTTCCCTTTTCATCTGCCATAAATATCGTCTATCTCCTTTGAATAATTGCCATCGCTGCCGTAAATATACAGCGGCGGCATAACCTTAAGCTCCGGATTTCCGTTTTTTAAGCCGTAAATAAGCACAAGATTCATTTCTTTGCCCTCGCGCGGAGCAACAAGCCTCATTTTTTTCGGCTCTATTGAATATTTTCTCATTGTACAGAATATATCCGCCAGTCTTGACGGTCTGTGCACCATGAAAAACTTTCCCTGCGGCATAAGTAGCTCCGAAGAAACACGGATAACATCGTCAAGCGTACAGCTTATCTCATGCCTTGACAGCGTTCTTGAATCGCCGCTGTTCAAAAGCCCCGAACCGGATTTCATATACGGCGGATTTACCGTCAGCATATCAAATGAACCCTTGCCGTATATGGCTGACGCCTGCTTTAGATCTGCGTTCTTTATATGGATCCTCTCCTCAAGTCCGTTATAGCTCACACTTCTTGAAGCCATATCGGCAATATCAGGCTGGATCTCGACCGCGTCTATGCGCTGTATCTCTGTCTTTGCCGCTATAAGTATCGGTACTATTCCTGTGCCGGTACAAAGATCCATGGCGCGTTTTGCGCGGCACTTTGCAAAATCGGCAAGCAGTACGGCATCAACACCAAACTTAAAACCGTCGTTCGCTTGTATTATATAATATCCGTTCTGCAGATCATCAAGTGTTTCATTCTGTTTCATTATGCCGACAAAGCTCCTTCCGATGTGTTTATATATAAAATCAGCCTCCGCTGCCGCTTACGGCTTCAGAGGCTGCACTGGCTCTTATTTTATGCCCTCGTTCTCGATAACCGCAAAGCTCATCTCACCCTTTGCGGCTGTTTTGCCGTCGACCTTAGCCTCAACATTAGCCTTGCCCATTCCGTGACGGTATGTTATAAGCTCGGCATTAAGCTCAAGCACATCACCCGGAACGACCTGCTTGCGGAACTTGAAATTATTTATTCCAGTAAATACTCCAAGCTTGCCCTTGTTTTCCTCCATACCCAGCAGAAGCACAGCTCCGACCTGAGCGAGAGCCTCGCAGATGAGCACACCCGGCATTATAGGATTTCCCGGAAAATGTCCCTGGAAAAACGGCTCGTTGATAGTAACGTTTTTGATCCCCTTTACCGACTTGCCCTCCTCCATCTCTACTATCTTATCAACAAGCAAAAATGGGTATCTGTGTGGTAAAATTCTCTGAATATCAATGTTATTAAGCATGATTCTGTTCTCCTTTATATTATTATAAACAATTGTAATTCTTTACAATTGTTTTAACCTGAGTTATTCATGTATATACGCCTTTTTATGGAATATATGTGTAGGATCGTTTACAGTGTCTATCTGCTCAAGCGCGATGCCTGAGCCCATAACAACACATTCAACTATATTTTCTGCAAGGTGGCACTCAACGCCGATCTCGCGCGAAATACGCTTGTCCAGACCGTATATGAGCGAACCGCCGCCGGTCATAATTATGCCGTCCTTTATAATATCGCCGTGCAGCTCGGGCGGAGTTTCTTCAAGCACCTCTCTTGCGCGTTCTGTTATGTTATACACGAAATCATCAAAAATATCATAAATATCATTTGACGAAACAGTTACTGATTTGGGTATCCCCGTTATGGCGCTTATTCCCTTAGCCTCGCAAAGGACCTCTTTATCCCGTTTCAAAACGCCGCCAACGGTGACCTTAAGCTTTTCGGCAGTGCGCGGACCTATGTGTATATTCATTTCCTTGCGCATATAGCGGACTATTTCCTCGGTAAACTCATCACCGGCTATCTTCATTGACCTGCTTACCACAACGCCGCCAAGCGACATTACCGCGATATCAGTTGTTCCTCCTCCAATATCAATGACCATAGTCCCGTGCGCCCTTGATATATCAAAACCCGCTCCAAGAGCCGCCGCGACAGGTTCCTCTATCACATATATATCCTTAGCCCCTACCTCGCGAGCCGCCTCGATCACCGCTCTCTGCTCAACATCCGTTATGCCAGATGGCACACACATCATTATGCGCGGTCTGCCTGGAACGCGGTGCAGCACTTTTTTGAACAAACGCCTTATCATCTCCTTAGCAAGCGTATAATTCGAGATGACGCCGTCATGCAGAGGGTGTACAGCCTGGATATTAGGCGGAGTTCTGCCGAGCATCTTCAATGCCTCTGTGCCAACTCCCACTACCTCATCACTGTCTGTATCAACCGCGATAACGGTAGGCTCGTTCATTACTATACCCTTACCCTTTATATAAACAAGCATCGTTGTAGTGCCTAAATCTATACTAATATCATTACCGAACATATACGTTCTTCTCCTAACAAATATAATGCTGTTCTTGATCAAATACCTATCATTACTATTATACACTAAAAAAAGAATTAACTCAATAGTTTTTTTGTTTTTTTTCAAAAATGTCAATACATCTCCTCTTCCTTTTCAGTTGCTGTAAAAATCGCACAAAAATAACGGACCCCTTTAGACTTTATGCTAAAATCAAAAGTTTTTCATTTTAGCTATAGATTTTTCTTCCGATTTTTGATATAATTATAAACAAAGATATGTGCAAACGCACCGAAAGGAGAAAAAATTATGGATGCAGTACAAAAGTGGGCAAACACGCTCAAGATCCGTGAGCTTATGAAGGTTCTGGAAAGAAGAGGCTTTAATCCGGTTTTTGCCGAGACAGTGGACGAGGCAAGAAAGGTAGTAATGGATATGATACCTGAGGGTTCAACTATAGCGGTAGGCGGAAGCGTTACGCTGAACGAAACAGGAATCCTTGACGAGATAAGAAAACCGGAATACAAGTTCATAGACCGCTACAACACATCTTCATTTGAAGAAATGCTTGACAAATACCGCGAGGGTTATTATGCAGATTTTCTTGTTTCAAGCACAAACGCCATCACCATGGGCGGACAGCTTGTAAACATTGACTGCACAGGAAACAGAACGAGCCAGATAGTATTCGGCCCTAAAAAGGTAATAATCGTTGCCGGAGTAAACAAAATAGTTGAAACAGTAGAAGACGGAATAAAGCGCGCTAAATCCATAGCGCCGATGAACGCCCGCCGCATAACACACAAAACGCCGTGCGCGACAGACGACTGCATGACTTGCTGTGACTGTGACGTGCAGCCGCGTGTATGCAACGTTACAAGCATAGTTGACGGATGTCACTATTTCCCTAAGCGCATAACAGTTGTGCTGATCCCTGAAAACCTGGGCTATTGATCACATAAAAAATAAAACGGCCGCCATTTTGGCAGCCGCTGCTTTTTTTCTCATAGTGAACGGCACTCAGCTATAGTACCATATAAAATCACACCATAAGTTCAAATAAGAATTTATTCAACCCGCCGTTTTTACGGCTTCACATTGTGTGAAAAACAAGCTTGCCTTTGGCAGGCTTTTTGTTTTGCCCCTGAATATATTGTAACATATTGTAATTTGATATGCAATAGTTATTTTGTGTTATTTAAAAATTATTGTACGTTTTATGGTATATATATCATTCTTTGCACATAAAAAGAGCTGTACTCTCGCACAGCTCCGATCATATTCCTATGATGCGCATACGCGCTCTCCTACACAGCCCCAGCCATACTCGACAGCAGCTCTGTCTATTGCCGCCGCCGCGCCCTTGGCTATCCTGTTTATAGCCGCTATCACCTCTGATATACCGAGTATGCCGGTTTTCGCTATCATAGCGCCAAGCATTATCATATTTGTAAGTCCCTCAAACTTTGCTCCTCCATTGCATATATCAGTGTTAAGACTTATAACCTGAGCCGGACTGTCGCAAAATTTTGCAAAACGCTCATCGGTCACGATTATACCGTTCGTTTTATCCATAAACTTAGTAAGCGACGGCATATTCATCGCGATAAGTACATCAGCTGTTCTTACTACCGGCGAGCCTACGGGCTTATCGGATATTACCAGCTGACAGTTCGCCGTTCCGCCGCGCATCTCAGGGCCGTAGGACGGCAGCCATGAGGCTTCATATCCGCTCAGCATAGCAGCCTGTGCTACAACCTTTCCGGCAAACAGCACACCCTGACCGCCAAAGCCGGAAATTATAATTCTGTATTCCATCTGTTTCCTCCTTGTTCTGAATTGTATCAGGCAATTGTCAAACACTGCGATCGCCTGCAAATCATATACTATAAATAAGTATTTATCTATTGATCCGGCTTTAAAACCAAATTTCAATACTGACCGTATCAGACTTCTTCCTATTTGATATCAATAGCCGCTCTCCTCTTTCTTACCTGCCGCAACTGCCTATTTTATCTATATACACTCCGAGCGGAAAATATTCTGACATTTCTCTGCCCACCCTCTCAATTGCCTGCGCCGGCGTCATGCCCCAGTTGGTAGGACAGGCACAGAGCAGCTCAATAAAGGAATACGCGCCGTGTTCACGCTGATATATAAACGCTTTCTTTATAGCTTTTTTAGCCGCGTTTATATGCTGCACGGTATCTATTGCACACCGTTCAATATATGACACTCCGTCCACCTGAGAAAGTATCTCGCACATGCGCAGCGGAAAGCCCTGAGTATACGGATCCCTACCGCAGGGCGAGGTCTGTGTTACCTGACCGCAAAGTGTTGTGGGCGCCATCTGACCGCCGGTCATTCCGTATATAGTATTATTTATAAATATGACAGTTATATTCTCACCGCGCGCCGCAGCATGTATCGTTTCTGCTGTGCCTATTGCCGCAAGATCACCGTCGCCCTGATACGAGAAAACCAGACGATCCGGCAGGCATCTTTTTACTCCCGTTGCGACTGCCGGCGCTCTGCCGTGCGCAGCCTCCAAAACATCACACTTAAGATAATCGTATCCCATAACGGCACAGCCGACAGGAACTACAGCTATTGTGTTCTTCTCCTCGCCCAGCTCGTCTATCACCTCGCCTATGAGCCTGTGAACAACTCCATGTCCGCAGCCGGGGCAGTAATGAAACGGCTTGTCGCTTATGCTCTCCGGCTTTTTGTATATCGTTTTCATACCATTTCCCCCTTTGCTGCCCTTTCTATACAATTCAATATTTCCTCCTCGTCCGGCAGCATTCCGCCGGTTCTGCCATAAAAGTAAACCGGATACCTGCCGTTTACTGCAAGCCTTACATCCTCCACCATCTGTCCGGCGCTCATTTCCGCGCAGATAACCGCCCTGCGCTCATTTTCAAACGCTTTGACCGGGAATGGATACAGTGTTATGGGACGTATAAGCCCCGCCTTTATTCCCTTTTCGCGCGCTCTTTCCACAGCCGCGCGCGCTATCCTTGCGGTTATTCCGTATGCCGTCACCACTATCTCAGCATCATCACACAGGTATTCCTCCCAGTCCTGATGCTCTCTTGCTATCTCCTTATAGCGTTCCTCACGGCTGAACACCATTCTTTCAAGCTCCTCAGGATCGAGATACAGAGTCTTTATTATATTGTGTTCTTTCCTCTCCCCTCTGCCGGAGGCTGCCCACGGCTTTTCATAATGCTCAACGGCAGGAAGCTCATCAATCTCCACAGCCTCCATCATCTGACCAAGGATGCCGTCAGAGAGGATCATTACCGGCATCCTCCACTTGTCAGCTAAATTGAACGCCCGCACTGTAAACTCTGCCATCTCGCGCACGCTTGCCGGCGCAAGGACTATGAGTCTGTAATCTCCGTGTCCGCCGCCCTTTACCGCCTGGAAATAATCCGCCTGCGACGGCTGTATCCCGCCAAGTCCCGGACCGCCGCGCATTACATTCACTATAACGCACGGGAGGTCTGCTCCGGCAAGAAAGCTTATTCCCTCCTGCTTAAGGCTCATTCCCGGACCTGACGAGCTTGTCATTACCCTGAAACCTGCTCCGGCTGCTCCGTACACCATATTTATCGCGCTGATCTCGCTTTCAGCCTGAAGAAACACTCCGCCGTTCTCAGGCAGGTGCTTTGCCATATATGCCGATATTTCAGTTTGAGGCGTTATGGGATACCCGAAAAAACATTTCACCCCTGAATATATCGCGGCGGCTGCGACTGCCTCATTTCCCTTCATCATCTGCTTCAATTGCGTTCCTCCTCCCTGTATATGCTTATTGCTATATCAGGACACACTGTTGCGCAGGCTTTGCAGCCAATGCAGTCATTGCTGATAAGCTCTGCGCAGCCAAGTCCATTAATTTCAACCCTGTCCTTATTTATTCTTATTATCTTTTTGGGGCATGCAACAGCACAAAGCCCGCACGCCTTACAGCGTTTTTCATTAAATTCCGTTATAATCATAATACTCTCCATTCTGCCAGTTGAGGGCAGCACCATAAATATATGAATAATTACTAAGCTATATAAGTAGAATACCATATATAAGATATATATGTCAATACAAAACTTTGGAAAACATAAAAAGCGGTCTCCATTCACAATATGTCGCAAATATTTGAAAAATATATGCGTATCATCATATGATTACAATATATTTTAAATATTATACAAAATAACGCTAAACTGTTGAAATACTTGAATTTTCCTTGACAAACATAATTTGCAGTGCTATAATAGAAATATATTTCAATTGCCATAACTACACGGCAAAATTTAATAAAGATATGGAGAATGGCTATGCAAAAAGAAACAAAGAAACAGAGATTTGACAGGATCTCGACAGCACGCAAAACAAAAATACTTGATGTGATACGCTTACTCGAAAACTGCGCAAACAGATCCAATTACGAATATTCACGAGACGAGATAGAGGATATTTTTTCAACGCTTGAAACAGCTCTGCACGCCGCAAAAGCAAAATTCACCTCAGACACAAAGCAACAGAGGATAGATATGTTTCGCAAAGAATTTGAATCGGAATATACATGGCTTAACGGCTTTATGAGAAACGTTGAGCGTTTTGGCAATCACGAGGCTATGTATAATCCATACACAAATACTCATTGGTCATACAGCGAGCTTAATGCTGATGCCAACAGATTCTCAAACGCAATTCTCGAATCGGGCGTCACAAAAGGCGATGTTGTTATGTTCCAGTTGCTCAACTGTCCTGAGTTTGCATTTGCATACATCGCTTGCCACAAAACCGGCGCAGTAAGCTGTCCTATCAACTTCCGTCTATCAGCCGGAGAAATTGCCGTTACTATAGACGATAGCCGTCCCGCAGTATTTATTTACGAAGCAATCAACAAAGACGCAGTAGAACAAGCTCTTGAGCTTGCAAAGCATAAGCCAAAAGTCATCATCATGGCGGACGACGGCACGAACGTGACTCCAATACCCGGCAGCGTGAGATATAATGACTATGTTAAATATCAGTCAACAGAAAATCCATCTTTTGAATGGTCTCTTTCCATATACGATGAGACATCAAGACTATACACTTCCGGCACAACAGGAATGCCAAAAGGTGTTTGCCTTACAAGTATAAATGAGGTGCTCTCAGCGCATGATGTAATGATACACTTTCCATTCTCCTCTGATGATAAATCGATGAATACCACACCATGGTTTCACAGAGGCGGACTTCACAGCGGCGGAATCACCCCTACGCTTTACGCCGGCGGTTCTCTTGTTATTATGCGCAAATTCGATCCTGCGCTTACACTCAAATACGTGGAGGATTATAAGCTCTCGTTCATAATCGGAGTTCCTGCAGTGCTTGAGCGTCTGACCGAGACACAGGAGCGCGATGGCCGCGACCTCAGCTCACTGCGCGGTATTGTTACTATGGGCAGTCCGCTTGAGCGCGCAGCATGTATCCGCTACCAGAAAGTGCTTACGCCCAAAATCTTCAATGGTTATGGCACAACAGAAACCTTCTGGAACACTTTCCTGCGCCCGACAGATCTTCCGGCAATGGCAGGAACAGCAGGAAATTCATGCACTGACGACAATGTCAGAATTGTAAAGATATATGATGACCACCGTGCAGAACCAGATGATCTCGCTGCAAAGAACGGTCAGGAGGTAGGCGAAGTAATAATCAAATCGCATGCTAAATCAGCCTACTTCTACTACAACAACGAAGGCGAGACCGAGCGCAAGTTCCATAAAGGCTACCTTTATACAAATGACCTTGGCACATGGGACAAAAATCATTTTGTCACGATAGTGGGCAGAAAGGACGATATGATAATATCCGGTGGAGAGAACATATATCCCACACAGGTTGAAGAGGTACTCAACCTGCATCCAAAGGTTGCAGACAGCATAGTAACCGCAGCCCCCGACAAAACCCGCGGCGAAGTGGTAACAGCATATGTAGTAAAAGCTGATGATTCACTGACCGTTCATGAGCTTGAGGAGTATTGCAAGGCAAGCCCGATGATCTCCAACTACAAGCGCCCAAGATACTATAGATTTATTTCTTCAGTGCCGACCAATGCAACAGGCAAGAAGCTCCATTATAAGATGAAAGAGCTCGCAAAAGACGATCTGCTAAACGGATTGCTTATCCACGCATAATATACATCACCTCTGAGCATAATATGCGCAGAGGTGATTTTTTATGGAATTCAATTCAACTATAGAGCTTCTTAATTCCGATCCGAAATCCAAGGCATATTTCGACTCTCTACCCGCAAACGTACAGCAGCAGCTGCTTGACAAATACACCGGGGCAAAAAATCTTGAGGAACTGAGAGTATTCGGTGATGATCTGAGAACCTCTATGTAAAACACCGCGCAGGCTCACAGAAGCCCTGCGCGGTTTTATAATGGCTCTCAAAAAAAGATATCATTATTTTTCAAGATACTATTGACAAATCGAACACATGCGTGTATAATGAATATATGAACAAGTGTTCATATATTCATTATACATTTAACTCACGATGGAGGGATCCGATATGAAGAATAATAACGATATTTCCAATAGAGAACACTGCACAGAAAATCATGACGCGCCGCACGCTCACCAAAATCATTGCCATTGCGGTGCATGCGGGCACAGCCATTTAGAAACTCATGATCATGAGCACTGCGACTCTGATGGGCATTGTCATCATTCACACTGCGGTTGCAGCCACAACAAAAGTGTTTTTTCAGAAAAAACACTTACAGCAAGAATGATCATCAGCGCAGTATTGTTTGTATCCGCGATGATACTCGAAAAAGCGACCCATCTTCCCTATATCGACACTATATTATATACAGCTGCTTACATAATTGTCGGGTATGATGTTATCCTGCATTCAGCAAAGAATATAATTCACGGTAAAATATTTGACGAAAACCTGCTTATGACAATAGCGAGCATAGGCGCATTTCTGATAGGTGAAAGAGCCGAGGGAGCAGCCGTCATGCTGTTGTATCAGTTCGGAGAAAAATTGCAAGACAGCGCAGTAGACAAGAGCGAGCGGTCTATTGAAGCATTGCTTGACGTGCGCGCCGAAGCTGCAAATGTCGAAAGAAATGGTACTATAATAACATTGCCCCCCGAAAATGTTCTGCCAGGCGAAATTGTCATAGTAAAAACAGGCGAAAAAGTACCTCTTGACGGCATAGTTTCAGAAGGCGCATCAACGATCAACACGGCTGCACTGACAGGAGAGAGCATGCCTATTTCCGTTAAGCCCGGAAGCGAGGTTATGGGAGGCTCAATAAACAACGGCGGTCTTATAAAAATAAAAGTAACCAAGAATTACAACGACAGCGCAGTCTCTAAGATCCTCGAGTTTGTTAAAGACGCAAGGGCAAAAAAGCCAAAAGCAGAAAAATTCATAACAAAGTTTGCTCGTTACTATACTCCTGTTGTAACGGTACTCGCGCTTGCAACAATGCTTATACCGCCGCTTTTTGATAATTATGAGTTTATGAAATGGATAGAACGCGGCCTTGTATTTCTTGTTGTATCATGCCCCTGCGCGCTCGTCATATCCATACCGCTCGGCTTTTTCGCCGCAATGGGCGCGGCATCAAAACAGGGAATACTTATAAAGGGAGGAGAATACATAGAGCAGCTTGCCAACCTTGAAACTGCTGTATTTGACAAGACCGGCACGCTTACAGAGGGCGTGTTTACCGTAACTGACGCAACCGACGAAAACACACTTGAGTTCGCCGCATATTGTGAATACTATTCCAACCACCCAATCGCACGCGCTATAACAGACGCCTATGCCAAAGAAATACAGCCGGACAGAATAACTGACCACGAAGAGCTTGCCGGATACGGTATAAGAGCGGTAATAGACGGAGAAGAAACGCTTGCCGGTAATGCGTCACTCATGAAAAAATACGGTATAGAATTCGTTGACACAGGCGCTCAGGTATATATTGCCCGCGGTGGAAAATACACAGGCTCAATTACTGTGGCTGATAAGGTCAAAAAGGATTCGTTTAAAGCTGTAAAGGCACTTAAAAATGCAGGCATAACCACTGTAATGCTCACAGGCGACAGAAAAGAGCCGGCTGAAGCTGTCACAAAAGAGCTTGGAATAGATATAGTAAAAAGCGGTTTGCTCCCGCACGAAAAGGCTTTGGAATTTGAAAAGTTCAATGGCATAAAAGCCTTTGTCGGAGATGGAATAAACGACGCGCCTGTAATAGCAGCCGCAAACATAGGCTTTGCAATGGGCGGCATAGGCTCAGACAGCGCGGTCGAAACAGCAGACGCTGTTATTCTTACCGACGAGCCGTCAAAGGTCGCGCTCGCGCACAGACTTTCAAAACGCGCTATGTTTATAATAAAAGAAAATATAGTGTTCGCAATATCAGTAAAGCTTATTGCAATGCTTTTGAGCGTTATAGGCGTTCCAAATATGATGTGGTTCGCGATATTCGCCGATGTAGGCACTGCAATGATAGCCATAGCCAACGCTATGAGGATAATGTATCTAAAATAAAAAAACGGCCGCTGCAAGCCCATGAGCTTGCAGCGGCCGTTTTTTTATTTTCAATAGCCTCGCCTGTCAAAATTCCTGTATTGTATAGCCTCTGCAATATGGTTCTGCTTTATGTCATCACTCGCGTCAAGATCGGCTATTGTTCTTGCCACCTTTAATATCTTGCTGTGAGCACGCGCGCTCAATCCTAATCTTTCAAACGCCGCTTTCATAAGCATATTTCCTTTATCATCAAGGCGGCAGTATTTATCGAGCAAGGACGCATTCAGCTGAGCGTTAGAGGTGATATTTTCATTTGCATATCTTTCATTCTGTATCTTTCTCGCCCTGTTTACCCTTTCCTTTATCTGCGCGCTTGTTTCCCCGTCTGCGATTTTGGACAGGTCATCATAGCTTACGCTCGGAACCTCGATCTGGATATCGATCCTATCAAGCAATGGTCCTGATATTTTCGATCTATATCTCTGTATCTGATTAGAGGTGCATGTACATGTTGCCTTAGGATTGCCGAAATTACCGCAGGGACATGGATTCATCGCCGCTACAAGCATAATGCTGCACGGATATGTAAGCGTAGCAGTAACACGCGAAATAGTTATGACTCTGTCCTCAAGCGGCTGTCGCAGCACCTCAAGCGCGTCGCGCTTGAACTCAGGCAGCTCATCAAGAAAAAGCACCCCGCAGTGTGACAGCGAAAGCTCTCCCGGACGCGGCACAGCCCCGCCGCCCGAAAGCGCGTTTGCAGAAACAGTATGATGAGGACTTCTGAACGGCCGCGTTGTTATAAGCGGCATATTTGTGGGGAGAGTACCGGCAATAGAATGCAGCTTTGTGACCTCAAGCATCTCATCGAATGTCATATCGGGCAGTATCGTGCTCATCCTCTTGGCGAGCATTGATTTACCTGTTCCCGCAGGTCCTACCATAAGCACATTATGCGACCCGCTCGCGGCTATCTCCATAGCACGCTTTGCATTTTCCTGTCCCTTTACCTCAACCATATCAAGTACGCTCGTTGCCTGCGCCGCCCTAAATTCTGTAAGGTCAGTATGATACGGCTGAATAGGCGCTATGCGCGTATAATGATCTATAAGAGCGGAAAGAGTGCGGACCGGATATATTTCTATTCCATCTATCACAGCTGCCTCTTTTGCATTTTCGTACGGTACAAAGCAGCGCTTGAACCCGTGCTTATACGCTGATATGACCATTGGCAACACACCGTTTATTGATTTTACTGTCCCGTCTAACGCCAGCTCTCCAATGAAAATAGTGTGCGCAGGATCATCTATAAATATCTGTCCCGAGGCGGCAAGTATCCCCGCCGTGATCGCAAGGTCAAATCCAGAACCCTCCTTTTTCAACGCTGCCGGCGCAAGATTTATCGTTATCCGCTTTCGTGGGAAACTGCAGCCGCAGTTTTTTATCGACGCCTTTGCCCTCTCGCGAGCCTCGCGCACGGTCGCATCCGGCAGACCTATCAGGTCGAACGCTATCAATCCATTTGATATATCTGTCTGTACTTCAACAACGAATCCATCTATTCCCATCAGGGATACTGTGTTTACTTTTGAAAACATACTCTTAACACAGCCTTTCTGTTTTTATGAGCTATAAATATGCTAAACCTATTTTTATATTCAGCAGCTGTTATATTACCATATATTACAGCTGCTAATATACTAAGTATACCATATTATTTTGATTATTTCAACAATATTTTATAACTTTTC